>NZ_SOFA01000013.1:0-9363 GCF_004402835.1 Cryobacterium sp. Sr3
CACCGGATCGTGTCCCAGACCATCGTCGTCGCGGTCGGCGTGGCTGCCGACGGGCGCCGGGAAGTCCTCGGTTTCGACGTTGGTGACAGCGAGAACGAGGGCTTCTGGACCAGCTTCCTTCGGTCGTTGAAGACCCGCGGCCTCGACGGGGTCAAGCTGGTCATGTCTGACGCGCACACCGGCCTGAAGAAGGCCATCGGGACCGTGTTCCAGGGCGCCGGCTGGCAGCGCTGCCGGGTGCACTTCATGCGCAACGTCCTCGCCGTGATCCCGAAAGGATCCCAGGACATGGTCGCCTCGATCATCCGCACCATCTTCGCCCAACCCGACCGCGAGCACATCGAGAAACAGTTGCGCGAGGTGACCACGATGCTCTCCCGCTCGCACCCGAAGGTCGCCGCGATGCTCGTCGACGCGCAACCCGACCTCCTCGCCTTCGCCGGCTTCCCGAGGCGGCACTGGCGCCAGATCTGGTCCACGAACCCGCTCGAACGGGTCAACAAGGAGATCAAACGCCGCACCGACGTCGTCGGCGTGTTCCCCAACGCGGCAGCCCTGCTGCGCCTGGCCGNAAAAGACGCTACTTCTCCGAAGCATCAATGCTCGAGCTGGCCACCATGAACAACCCCATCGAGGTCCTCGACGAGGCGGTGATCCTCCCCGAACTCGCCGCCGCCTAAGCTAGAACTACTGACCCGCACGGTGTCGAGAAACTCCACCACTCAGCGGGACGTGACCTCGCTGGGCTCGCAGGCATCGCGATGTTTACCCTTGAGCTAATGGGACCGGTTCTCGGTTTCGATGACACCGACAACTCCGCAGTAAGCCTCGATTATCTGCGCCAGTATCCGCAGTTTCACGCTTTGGCGGCGGTCGCAGTGTTTATCATGGCACTCGCGTACATCGTGGCGAGTTTCGCTATCTCAGATGTGCTTACGCCACGCACAAGTATGATCACGCGCCGAAGCCTGAGCGCGCTCGGACTTTTCGCGGCTGCGTTCTCGTTCATGCATGGGGTCTTGCGCGAGTCGGTCGGAACGTTGCTCTACATCGACTCGGTCAATAGGGGATGGGGCCAGTCCGCATAGCTCACCATTCAGATGTTGGGAACCCATGGTTTCCTTGCGGCGGGCCTCATTACGCTCGCTGTCTGGTCCGTTGGTATCTGTGTGGCCGGGGTTCACTCCCGCCCCCTTCCGATCTGGTTATGTGTCTTGGGATTAGTCGCAGGCCTCCGTCTCGTGATGCTCACGGCTGGGCCATTGATGACGACAGCAGCGATCGACCTGCCCGGGATCTGGCTCGCCTCCATGGCACTGATCCCTCTGGGAATGCTTTGGTGGCTGGCCCTCGGCGTGGTGCTGCTTGTCAAGTCCCGCCGCAATCACGAGCAGCCACCTGTTAATTCAGAACAGTGGGCCACACCGAGTAGACGCGTAATGAAACCTGTATGACAACACCACGAGAATCACCCCGGCATACGATATCGTGCCGCAAACTCATCAGGGGAAGGGCGCTCACCTCGTTCCATCGTCACCTCAGCGCTCGAGGCAGTGGACGTGTTCGTCCGTTCGGAGGGGCCCGCCCCAAGCGCCTATGCCGAATTTCGGGACGACGTCGCGAGGTTCACCAGCAACCTGCTCGATGGACGCCCAACCGGCGGCATCAAGCAGGTCCCGCCGGGAAGGTATGCCACCGGCGGCTGCCGCACTGCAACCCGCCCGCATGAGGTTCCGTTAGAGCAAATGACGCGCGGGAGCCTGACGCTTCTTTGCCCTCCGGACCTGGTGGAGGATCGGCTCGGTGTATCCGTTGGGTGAGGATGCACCGTCGATGATGAGTTGGCGGGCGGCCAGAAACGCGAGCCCAGGCCCGGTTCTGCCGATCAGCGCTTCATAGGTCGGGTCATCGGAATTCTGTGCATCGACGACCGCCGCCAGTCGCCCGAGGCTGGCGTCGACATCCGTCTTGCTGATGACGCCGTGGGTGAGCCAGTTCGCGAGGAGTTGACTGGAAATGCGCAGCGTCGCACGGTCCTCCATGAGCCCCACGCCGTGGATGTCCGGAACCTTGGAACACCCGACCCCCTGATCGACCCATCGAACGACGTAGCCGAGGATCGACTGAACGTTGTTGTTCAGCTCGGTCAGGCGCTCCTCATCGCTGAGGTCTCGCTCGGAGAGAGGGAGGACGAGAATCGGGTCCAGGGCCTGGCGTGTCCGCCCGGCCAGTTCGTGTTGACGGGCGGCCACGTCGACCTCGTGATAGTGGATCGCATGCAGCGTCGCCGCTGTGGGAGACGGGACCCAGGCTGTGGTTGCACCGGAACGGGGGTGCGCAATCTTCTGCTCGAGCATGTCGTGCATGAGATCGGGCATGGCCCACATGCCCTTGCCGATCTGGGCACGGCCGGGAAAGCCCGCCGCGAGACCGGCGTCGACATTCGCGTTCTCGTAGGCAGCCATGAAGGGCATGGAACGTATCAAGCCCTTGGTGGCCACTGGCCCGGCGTGCATGGAGGTGTGGATCTCGTCGCCCGTGCGATCGAGGAATCCCGTGTTGATGAAGACGATTCGCTCGGCGGCAACGGCGATACAGGCCCGCAAGTTGAGCGTCGTTCGCCGTTCTTCGTCCATGATCCCGATCTTCACGGTGAGTGGGGGCAGGCCGAGGAGCTGCTCCACCCGGGCGAACAGGTCGACGGTGAACGCGACCTCGTGGGGGCCGTGCATTTTCGGCTTGACGATGTACACCGAGCCGGTGCGTGAGTTGCCGCCGCGGGCCTCGCCGACGAGGTCGGGGAACGAACCGAGAACGGTCAGCACCGCGTCGAGGATTCCTTCGAACACTTCGGCGCCGGACGCATCCCGCACGGTGTCGGTCTGCATCAGGTGCCCGACGTTGCGCACCAGCAGCAGGCTTCGGCCGTGCAGCGTCAACTCGCCGCCGGTAGGAACGGTGTAGACGCGGTCGCCGTTCATGGTGCGCGTGAAGACGCCGGCGCCCTTCCTGACGGTCTCATTCAGTCTGCCGCGCATGAGTTCGCGCCAGTTGCGGTAGCCGAGTACCTTGTCGTCGGCGTCGACTGCGGCAACCGAGTCTTCGAGGTCCATGATCGTGGTGACAGCGGACTCGAGCACGATGTCCTGGATGCCCGCGCTGTCCGTGGCCCCGATAGGTGCGCTGCGATCAATGGTCACGTCGAGGTGCAGTCCGTGATGTCGGAAGAGCACGGACGACGGTTCCAAAGCCTCTCCCCTGTAGCCGACCAGCGCCGAGGGCGACGCCAGGACAGCGGATGATCCGTCTTTCAAAGCCACGATCAGCGCACCGTTCTCGACTCGGTAAGCGACGGCATCAGCGTGCGAGCCCCGTTCGAGTGGGATGGCCTGGTCAAGCAGAGCCCGTCCGCGCGCGATCACCCGTCCGCCGCGGACGGCGTTGTAGGAATCCGCCCGGGACGCACCGCCGTCATCGGATATCGCGTCAGTGCCGTACAGCGCGTCGTAAAGCGAACCCCAGCGGGCGTTCGCCGCGTTGACAGCGAACCGCGCGTTGAGCAGCGGAACGACAAGCTGGGGTCCCGCCTGCGACGCGATCTCCACATCGACGTTCGAGGTGGTGATGGTGAAGTCCCCGGGTTCGGGCGCGAGGTACCCGATCCTGGTGAGGAAAGCACGGTACTCACCGGGGTCAGGCTGGCCGGGGTTAGCCCGGTGGAAGGCATCGATCTGGGCCTGCAGGTCATCCCTGATGCCGAGCAACTCAGTGTTCCGGGGAGTGAGGTCGCTGATCAGCGTGCTCAGCCCAAGCCAAAAGGCGTCCGCGGTGATGCCGGTTCCCTGCAGCGCCTCGTTCTCGACGAACGCGGCGAATGAAGAGGCGACATCGAGATCTGCTCGTTCGACGCGGGCGGAGAGGCCAGCAGTAGGCGCTGGGACGGATGCTGTGGTGGGTGTGTTCATCGTTGAACTCCTTGGGCTAGTGCGGGTACGCCCGCTCGGCCGACTGTGTCTGGCCAGTCTCGCACCCCGGCGCCGCCGCTCCTTGACACACTCACGTCGGGCAGGTCTCGTGCAATAGGGTTCAATTATCCGGCAGACGCTTCACCCTCAGTTCGCCGCCTGGTCACAAACGCTGAATTGGGAACCTGATGCCTGAAGTTCGCGCACGCCCCAGTCGATCCGAGCGATTGGATGCGCTGCCGTTCACCCGGGAGCACCGCCGTGTGCTTGTGGGTTCCGGCCTGGGCTGGGCTCTTGATGCGATGGACGTTGGACTCATTTCTTTCGTTCTGGCACAATTGGCGGTGCAATGGCAAGTCTCCGACGTGGAGCTGTCCTGGATCGCATCCGCCGGGTTCGTCGGTATGGCCATTGGTGCAGTTCTCGGTGGTTTGCTGGCCGACCGTATCGGCCGACGCCAGGTTTTCGCTCTCACCCTTCTCGTTTACGGTCTCGCGACGGGAGCGTCGGCACTGTCCGAGACTGTGGCCGTACTCATTGCATGGCGATTTATCGTGGGGCTCGGTCTTGGCGGTGAGCTCCCGGTCGCTTCGACGCTCGTGAGCGAGTTTGCGCCTCCACGAATTCGCGGCCGCATCATCGTCATCCTCGAATCCTTCTGGGCCATTGGCTGGACCGTTTCCGCGGTCATCGGGTACCTGGTCGTACCGTCATCGGCCGACGGCTGGCGCTGGGCACTGGCTGTCGGAGCGGTTCCGGCCGTGTACGCGGTGGTCGTGCGCCTTCGGCTGCCGGAATCGGTTCGCTTCCTCGAGTCGCGTGGCCGCCTCTCTGAGGCGGAGTCGACCGTCCGACGTTTCGAAAAGTCCGCCGGAATCACCGCCGGACCCTATGATTCTGCGCGCCCCGCAAAGACAGGTGAGGGGCCGAACAAAACCGGTTCCCGGACACGCGTCACCGCGCTGTGGTCGCGCGGCCTGCGTCGCCGAACCGGTGCGCTGTGGCTGGTCTGGTTCTGCGTGAACTTCTCCTACTATGGCGCCTTCATCTGGCTTCCGACCATCCTGGTCGCGTCGGGATACTCGCTCGTTCGCTCCTTCGCGTACACGCTGATCATCACCGTGGCCCAACTGCCGGGTTATGCCGCTTCGGCGTACCTCATCGAGCGTTGGGGACGGCGCAGGACACTGGCCGTATTCCTTGCCGGCTCGGCACTTGCGGCGGCGTTATTCGCGGTAGCCGGCGATGCCACCCAGGTGATCGGTGCCGGCATGCTGCTTTCCTTTTTTAACCTGGGTGCGTGGGGAGCGCTCTACGCAGTGACCCCGGAGCTGTACCCGACCCGCATCCGTGCCACCGGGGCCGGCTGGGCAGCCGGCGTTGGACGGATCGCCGCGATCCTGGCTCCGCTGGCCGTGCCGATGCTGCGCGAGATGGGCGGGACCGCAATTCTTTTCACGGTCTTTGCAATGTTCTTCGTGGTCGCTGCACTCGGCGCTCTTGGACTCCCCGAGAAACGGGGCGAGGCTCTGGAGGACTGAAACGGCAGGAACGGTTGCGCGAGACACTGGGGTATGCCCGAACTGACTTTGCACGACGGCGGCGGTCGGTTTCCGTCTCCTCCTCGGTATTAAAGTGGTAGAGGTTGCCGAAGAACGCGTCGAACCCGTGCACGGTGGGCAGGAACTCGTTCGGTGAAGGCGATGCCCTCGTTGGCAACCCGAAATATGGATGAGATTCGGTGGCCCCGAAGCATTGGAATTGCACCACGATTGGCTCCGGCCGCGGCCGCAGGACCACCAGGTGCTGGTGAAAGTAACAGCGGCTGCCGTCAACAACACAGACATTTGGACGCGCCAGGGAGCACATGGGTCGCCGGAAAATCCCACGGCGCAGGCCGGCTGACTGGGTTTGTTTGATTTTTCGCGCATTCAGGGTGGGGATATCACCGGCATTGTCGTCGAGGTGGGTCATGGTGTGACCGAAGAACTGTTGGGTCGCCGGGTGCTCGTGGACCCGGCTATCTACGGATGCGACAGCGAGAATGCGTCTCCGGCGGGGTACCTGGGCAGCGAGGCCGATGGCGGGTTCGCGCAGTACGTCGCCGTGGATGCCATCCATGCTCATGACGTGCTGGATTCCCCGCTATCGGATGTGCAGCTGGCGTGCCTGCCTGTGGGCATTCGCCATCGCGATCGGAATGCTCGAACGTGCCAACGTGCGAGGCGGCGAAACCGTGCTCGTGACGGGAGCATCCGGCGGGGTTGGACGTGGTCGCTGACATCGCCGGTGGACCGGGGGTCTCCACCATGATGCCGATGATTCGGGACAACGGACGCTGGGTGATCGCGGGTGCTGTGGCGGCGCCGGTGATCGACTTCGACCTCCGCCGCCTCTATCTTCACAATGTGCTGCTGATCGGACCCTCGATGCACACCCGGGTTCATTTTCGTCGGCTCGTCGAGCTTGCACGCGGCGGGCAGGTCAGTCCTCAGGTCAGCAGCACGTTTGCCCTGACCGAGATCGCCGAAGCCCAAACGGAGTTCTCCGAGCGACGACACATCGGCAAGATCGTCATCCTCCCCCACTGAGACCAACTGTTGGTACCCGAGGGAAAACTCTGATTGATGTACCAATAGTGCACTATCGTGCACTTATGGAGAAAAGTGCTGCGGAACTTGCAACCGCCATCGGTGTACGCGTCAAACACGAACGCCAACAACGTCGGTGGACTCTTGACCAGCTGGCGGAAGGCACCGGGGTGAGTCGCCGAATGCTGGTCAACATCGAGCAGGGTGCCGCGAACCCGAGCGTAGGGACACTGCTCCGGATCAGTGGCGCCCTCGGCGTGGGCCTCCCCGATCTGGTCGAACCGCCCCGATCGAAGCGGATGAAAGTCACCCGAAGGGACGAGGGCACGGTGCTGTGGACCGGCGCGCACGGCGGGCGCGGAGTGCTCGTCGCGGGGACTATACCGCCGAACGTCGTCGAACTGTGGGACTGGACCCTCGAAGCAGGCGATCGACATGTGAGTGAACCGCATACGGCCGGTACGAGAAAACTCGTGCAGGTACACCTGGGAACGATCTCGATTTCGTCGGGAGAAGAGACGATCACGCTCAACGATCGCGACGCGCTCTCCTTCCCCGGCGACGTAGCCCATTCCTACGTCAACGCCGGCCCGCACGCAGCACGATTCTCACTGACAGTGTTTGACCCGGGCGTCGGCTCGGCTACCCGAACGGAACGCGTTGATGCCTGAGCAGACGGCCTTGAACACGTTCCTCGACGCCGCCCGAGTCGACGATGACGTCTTTGCGTTACGGCCCGATTACCGGGCGGTGTTGGTCGCTGTCGATGGACTCGAGCCCGGCCCGAGTGATGAGGCAAGCGAGGCGCTGCTCCTCGCGGCGGAAGAGGCAGCCCGCTCCACTCTCCAGCAACAGGCTGTCGAGGAGGTTCCGCACATTGCCGCGTGGCGCCAGGCGTACCGGGCGTTCGGTGCGAAGCCGCAGCGCACCCGCAACAGTCTGGAGGCGCTTATGCGCCGCGCGGCATCCGGGCTGCCCCGCGTGAATCGACTCACGGACCTGTACAACGCAATCTCGATTCTGCACGTGGTACCGCTCGGCGGGGAGGACCTAGCGCACTACGTCGGAGCACCACGCCTGATCCGCGCAACCGGGTCGGAACCTTTCGAGATCATGTCCGAGGGCGCATCCGTGACTGAGTATCCCGACGCCGGGGAGGTCGTGTGGACCGACGCGGGCGGTGTGACGTGTCGACGCTGGAACTGGCGTCAAGCACGTCGCACCCAGCTCACCGACACCACCACCAGCGCCCTGTTCATCCTCGACGCACTCGAACCGCTCGACGACGACGCACTATTGGCAGCAGCTCGGGAGCTCGAGCGGGAGCTCACTCGTCTCGGCTCGAACGTCCAGGTCGCGCAGCGCCGGCTCGGAGCAAACGCACTGTCCGGAAATGCCTGACATGAGCCAACGCAGCATCCCGATTCCCGCCTCGGCGCTTGGTGTCACGGCCATGCTGTCTGTTCGGCTCGGCTCGGCACTCTCCGTCGACCTGATCACGACAGTCGGTGCTGCCGGAACGGAGGACTTGCTCTGAGGTACTGGCCTCACCCAACCCTGACGCGTAAGCGTTCGGCGATCAGGCACCGGAGGGATGGGTCCGGGTGAGCGATTTTCTCATCATGAGTCCTAATGCGGACCACGCGTCAACCTCACCGGTTTTTGGGTGCCCGGGCAAGTCCGTGAGTAGTCTCAACGCATGATTGTGCTGGGTGAGTTCGTCATCGGCTTGCTCGCCCTGATCGGCGTCACGGTGGTCGCGGTCGGTACCATTTCTGCCGACGATCGTCGGCGCATCCGCTCTGATGTTGATCTTCGCCGGGGATGGGCTACTCACGCGGCTCGACGGTGGAATCCTGCTACTCGTCGGCGTCGTCTACACCGTGCTCATAGTGCCTGCCGCTCGCCGTGAGGCCGCCGTCGTTCGCACCGAGTCCGCCCGCGAGTCCGGCATCACGAAACGAGAGATATCTCCACTGCACAGCTGGGGCGCGACGTGCTCTGCCCGTCGTTCGGACCTGACAAGACGACGGGATGATCCGGTCTGTCACGCCCGACCAGCAAGCGTGTGGACAGGCCAGCGGCCGACTCGTGGGACGATGCCGTTGTGCGGATATTGATGAGGCTCAGGCGGACGTTCGACGTGTCTACCGCGGCGGCTTCGTCGGTCAATTGGTTTCAGGCACACTGTGGCTGATCGCGGCGGCCGTGGCGACTTGATTGTCGCCAGGCGCATCGATCGCAACGCTGTTCCTGGGTGGGATGCTGATTTTTCCCCTGACGACGCTCACGCTTCGAACCGCCGGCGGGCCAGCGGCATTGCCCAAGGGCCATCCGATGGCGGCGCTCGCGACGCAGATCGCATTCACCGTCCCTTCGGGCATGCTCGTGGCCGTTGCCCTGGGACTGACCGAACCGAACCTGTTCTTCCCGGCAAGCATGATCATCGTCGGTGCGCATTATATGCCGTTCGTTTTCCTTTACGGGATGCGTCTCTTCTCCGTGCTCGCCGGATACTGATCCTGGTCGGAACAGTGCTTCTCCTGTAACTACCGGTCGGCGCTCCGCTCGGCGGATGGTTCGCGGGTGCACTCCTGGTCGGTTTCGCGTATCTGCCGCGCGCGTCCTCAGAACGGCGTGGGCTCCCCTGACTGGGCATCCCGACCGGGTGGGGCGGGCGACGGTGTGGGCGACGCCGAGCGGATGACCGTGGCCGGCTCACTCACGAACGTGCGCCCGGTCGGCGACGTCCACTCAAGCGTGCCGTCACCGAGGTGCAACACCCGCCACCCGGTCTCGCTCTTCAA
>NZ_SOFA01000026.1:0-94802 GCF_004402835.1 Cryobacterium sp. Sr3
CAGCGCCGATGGTACTGCAGGGGGGACCCTGTGGGAGAGTAGGACACCGCCGGACTCAACGTAGCAACACACACAATGGCCACCCCAACGGGTGGCCATTGTGCGTTAACCACCACCCCCGGCGCCCCGCCCGGTGGCCACCAACAGCGACGCCCCCGCCCCATCCACCCCGCAGCGCACATCCAGCAGCGGTCGTGGCCAACTCAGGAGATCCAGCCGGGCCGTGCCGGGCATCCGCACCAATGCCGCACTAACCCGCGGCGGCCGTCTACTGCGGGCAACAGATGTCCTGAGTTAGCCACACACACACGGGCCCTGGCGCGAGGGCGAGCACCCCTGCACCAACGACAGAGGGCCACCCGCGCGAGGGGGCCTGCCGTCGCTAAGCGAGGGTGAGTAGGCCCGTTCCGGGTGCAGTCATGCGGGGTGCGGGACCGGCGGCTGCTAGTTGATGGGGAGGAGGTTGCCGGCGGGGACGGGCTCGCCGTTGAGGATGTCGAGGGTCCAGCCGGCACGGTCATGGACGACCACGTTGAGGGAGGCGTTCCTGATCGTGTCGACGGGCTTCTCGAGCGCCTGCATCAGCGTCAGTCGGATCAGTGTTCCGTGGCTGACAACGATGATGCGGGCACCCGGGTGGTTGCGGGCCAGCAGCTGCAGGGCCTCGACTCCGCGGTCGGCGACACTGGCCTCGGTTTCGGCGCCGTGGAAGCCGCCGATTCCGGTGGGGCCGCCGGGGACGCGGAGCGCGTCCAGCTCGGGGCCTGCGCCCAGTCCCTCGGCGGGACCGTAGTTGCGCTCGACGATCCCTGGGATGCGACCGGTGACGGTCAGGCCGAGGCCCCGGGCGATGAGATCGGCCGTCTCGGCTGCGCGGCTGAGCGGTGAGGAGACGACGAAGTCCCACTCCTGTGCGGCCAGGTGGCCGACGGCATCCGCTGCCTGGCCACGCCCGGTGTCATTGAGCGGGATGTCGGAGTGGCCCTGGATGCGCAGAGCGGCATTCCAGTCGGTCTGGCCGTGGCGGATCAGGGCGAAGGTAGTTGTGGAACTCACCGTTCTATTCTGCCTCGGGCTGAGGTCGGGAGATGAATCGGGTCTCGACCGGGTCGAACATCGGGCGGATCGACTTTTGGAGCAGAGCGCGGTGGCTCAGGTGACCGGGGACGACGCGAAAAGCACGTGCTTGCTCGCCACCAGGTCTGCTGCGTCGTAGATGCGGGCGAGGTCGAGGCCCGCGGCCCGGGCGCCACGCTCTTCGGGCTCACTCTGCGGGGCCATCCGCCCGAGCATCACGCCGCCGAGGGCGCGCACGGCGCAGGCCGCGATGACGCCTTCCGGGGTACCGCCGATTCCCATCGAGAGGTCGATCGCGGCATCCGCCGATGCGGCGGCGATGGCCGTGGAGACGTCACCCTCGGCCGTGCGGAGCACGCGTGCTCCGGCGCACCCGAGTTCGCGGATGAGTTCGACGTGGCGCGGTTTGTCGAGCACAGCGACGGTGAGCGCGGTCTCGGGGATGCCGCTGGCGAGCGAGAACGCACGGAGGTTGCGGGTGGCGGAGGCGTGCAGGTCGAGCACGCCGTGACCGGCTGGGCCTGAGATGAGCTTCTCCATGTAGAAGACACCGGCGGGATCGAACATCGTGCCTCGGGGGGAGATGGCGATCACGCACACCGCCCCGGGCAGGTTCCGGGCGACGAGGGTCGTGCCGTCGAGCGGGTCGACTGCGATGTCGCAGTCCGGTCCGTTCCCCGTGCCGAGCTGCTCCCCGTTGGCAAGCATGGGGGCCTGGTCCTTCTCGCCCTCGCCTATCACCACGGTTCCGCGAAAAGGCGCGGTCAGGAGAACGGCACGCATGGCGGCGACGGCCGCCTGGTCGGCGTTGATCTTGTCGCCGCGACCCACCCAGGGCAGTGTGGCGCGTGCCGCCGCCTCGGTCGACGCGCGCACGGCGGCGACCAGCCCGGCCGGCCAGCCCTCGGCTCCGATCACGGTGGATTCGGCCAGAGGAGCGAACGGGCGGTGCTGCGGCATGGGCTACCTCTTGCTGGGACGGCGGTCTTGTGACCGGCAGCTGAAAGCCTACTCGCGTGCCCGGGGCGGGCACTCGTGCGGGCGACAGCGCGGGCGACAGCGCGGGCGACTCAGGGGGCGACTCAGCGGGCGGGTACCGGTGCGTGGGCTAAGCGAGCAGCTCACGGATGTCGGCGGCCGTCAGGGCGGTCCCGCGCGCGGCGCCATCCGTCATCACGCTCTCGAAGAGGCGGGCCTTCGTGGCCTTGAGGGCCATCACCTTTTCCTCGATCGTGTCCCGGGAGACCAGGCGGTAGACGAAGACGTTCTTCGTCTGGCCGATCCGGTGCATGCGGTCCACGGCCTGCGCCTCGGTGGCCGGGTTCCACCACGGGTCGAGCAGGATGGCGTAGTCGGCCTCGGTCAGGTTCAGGCCGAATCCGCCGGCCTTGAGGCTGATCAGGAAGACCGAATTGTCGCCGGCCTTGAAGCTCTCGATCACCTGCGCCCGGTTGCGGGTCTTGCCGTCGAGGTAGGAATAGCTGATGCCCGCGGCGTCGAGGCGTGCGCGGGCCTTGCCCAGGTACTTTGTGAACTGGCTGAAAATGAGGGTGCGATGCCCGCCGGCGACGACGTCCTCCAGCAGTTCGAGGAGCACGTCGAGCTTGGTCGACGGGATGTCGTCGTACTTCGTGTCGTAGAGGCTGGCATCGAGGCTGAGTTGGCGCAGCATGGTGAGCGAGCGGAAGATCTCGAAACGGTTGGAGTTCATGTCGTCGATCAGGCCGAGCACCTTCTGCCGTTCCCGCTGCAGGTGGGTGTCGTAGACCGCGCGGTGCTTCGGGTGCAGCGTGAGCTCAAGCACCTGTTCCTGCTTGGTGGGCAGGTCGCCGGCCACCTGCTCCTTCGTGCGGCGCAGCATGAACGGGCGGATGCGGCGGCGCAGCTGGTCGAGCCGGTCGCCGTCGGCATCCTTCTCGATCGGTTTCTGGTAGTAGTCGCCGAAGCGGCCTGGGCTGGGGAACAGTCCCGGTGCCGTGATTGAGAGCAGCGACCAGAACTCCATCAGGTTGTTCTCCAGCGGCGTGCCCGTGATCGCGAGCTTGAACGGGGTGGCCAGGCGGCGGGCGCACTGGTGGGCGCGGGACTTGCGGTTCTTGACGAACTGGGCTTCGTCGAGCAGCAGCCCGGACCAGGCCAGGGCCTCGTAGTCGCCGAAGTCCAGCCGGAATAGCGTGTACGAGGTGACGACGACGTCCGCGCTGGCGTGCAGCGAGGCCAGAGTGCTGCTGCGCTTGCCGGCGGTCTCGGTGATCGCGGCCACCCGCAGGCCGGGCGCGAATCGGGCGCACTCGGCCGCCCAGTTGGAGACCACGCTGGTGGGTGCCACGACCAGGAACGGCGCACTCTGCCCCGGCTGCTCCCGCACGCGTTCCATCAGGGCGATGGCCTGCAGGGTCTTGCCGAGGCCCATGTCGTCGGCGAGGATGCCTCCCAGTTGATGGTCGTAGAGAAAGCTCACCCACTCGAAACCGGCCTGCTGATAGCCGCGCAGGGTGGCGTCGACCCCGGCCGGCAGCGGTTGTTCCGGAATTTGGGCGACGTCGGTGAGCCCTGACACGGTGTCGCGCCACGCGGCCGCCTGGCCGGCGACGACCCCGAGGGACTGCAGCTCCTCCCAGAGGTCGGCCTGGAACGGGCTGATCCCCAGGGACTCGGCGCCGGCGTCCTGCAGCCCTCGGGCCTCCTCGATCAGCCGGCGGAGCGTGTGCAGTTCGGGGCGGTCTAGATTGAACCAGGTGCCGCTGGGCAGGATCATCAGCTGCTGACCGACCGCCAGGGCCCGGAACAGGCTGTCGAACGGGATCTCCTCGCCGTCGATGCTGACGGCCACCTGCAGGTCGAACCAGTCCCGGTCATCCGGGCGTTCGGTGGTGCCCACGGTGATCACCGGCGCCTCGTCGGCCTGGCGGTAGTCGGGGGCATCGCCGGCGACCAGCACGGTGACATGGTCTGCGGCCGCCAGGGTCGGCACCACGGAGTCGAGGAAGCCGAGCATGGCGGTGCCGGCCAAGGTGGCGCGCTCGATCAGTACCGGCAGGCCGCTCTGCTGCCCTACCAGGGCCGGCACGGAGGTGAGGAGCGCCTGCACGTCGTGCAGGATCTGTCCCTCCCGGGTGCCGTCGCGAAACCTGTCATCGTCCGGCACCGGGCGGAGTGGCTGGTGGTATTCCGGGTAGTGCCACACCCAGTGCAGGGTGATGCGGGCATCCATCTGGTGCGTGACGGTCAGGGCCAGCACGGGCTGCGGGGTCTCGGGCAGGGCGAACGACTCGTCCCGGCTGGTCACGGTGACCCGGTGTCGAAGGAACGGGTAGAACTCGGCCAGGAAGTCGGCCTCGTCCGCGCCGGGCACCGCGATGGTGTCGGAGGCCGCCATGGCCCGCAGCTCCCGGCTGATCTCGCCCGACAGCGGGGCGAGGGTGATCTGCGGGGAATCGCTGCCGGACTGGCCCGCCCAGGTGTAGACGCCGTGCGCGGGGTTGCCGATGAACCCGAACGTGCCGCGCGCCTGCGGCTCGTCGCCCAGCAGCAGGACGGGGCGCAGCGTGAGGCCGTCGGACACACGACGGATGTCCAGCTCGAGGCACGCAGGAACGGGCGAGACGAGCACGGGATCCTGCTGCGCCGTGGCGGAGACCAGAGGGAGCCCGGCGTTCGCCGCGTCGTCGAGCAGGTCCCAGAGCGCTCGGTCGGGGAAAGCGTCGACCGGAATCCACTGGGTGGAGGTGGCGTAGTACGGGCGGGCCGCGAACTGCAGCGCGTAGAGCGCCGAGAGCACCCGCAGCTGGCCGCGGTCGAGCGACCCGTCGGTGGTCAGGTTCTCCCAGGTGACGCTGCCCCGGATCCACTTGCCCTGCTTGCCCATCATCACGGGCCGCGCCGCCAGCCGGCGCAGCCCCGGCTGACTGGCGAAACGCCCGTGCTCGGGAGCGAGAAGTTGGAACTGGAGGGCGAGGCGGGTGTCTGCGGACGGCGCGGAATCCGGTCGCGCCAGAGGAGCCAGCGTACTTCGCCACGCTGCCCGTGCGGAGAACCCGGCGGTGCCGACGGCCGACCCGGGCTCGCGGCCCAGGGCGGTGGCGGGGGCACCCGGCACTCCGCCGAGGCTGCGGCCCACGGCGCCGCCCTGGCTCGCGATCAGCAGCGCGGCGACATGCTTGCAGTTGCGCTTCATCGGGCAGGTGCAGACGCCGGATGCCCGCACCGCGGCGCCGGCGGAATCAAGGGTGAACGAGACGGTCACCGAATAGGGCGTCGGGTGAGAACCGCGCACCATGCCGAAGAGCTGGGTGTTCGAGCCGAACCAGGTCTCGGCATCAACGTGGCCGTTGCGGGCGTAGCGTTCGCCGCGTGAGAACGCCTGGCTGCCCACAAGGAGCGCGATGTCGTGGGAGCTGAACGTGTGGGCCATGGCGGGAACCATTCTTCCATGCCCCAGCCCGGCCGGCCGTGCCCGGCCGGGCGCATCAGGGGGCTACTCGACGTGCCCGTGTTCCTTCGAGGACCCCTTCGTCAACGTCTTTCCCTGGAAGAAGGCAGGGTTGACGCTGCGCTGGATCAGCATCAGCACGAGGCCGCCGATGAACAGCACCATCGCGAGGATGAACACGAGCCCGACCCCGCCGATGTTCGATCCGCTGCCGTAGTCGGGGTTCATGCTGTCGTAGAGAGTGGTTGCGAAGATGACCAGCAGGATGACCCCGCCGATCAGCGGCGCCAGGAGTTTGAGCAGGATGGCCCGGGGCCCGTTCAGCGAGTCGCGGAAATACCAGACGCAGGCAAACGCGGTGACCCCGTAGTAGAAGCAGATCATCATGCCCAGGGTCAGGATCGTGTCGGTGAGCACATCGGTGCTGAGCACGCGCATGATCGCGTAGAAGCCCCAGGCCACGATTCCTGCCATTACGGTGGCGAAGGCCGGGGACTTGTAGCGCGGGCTGATTGAGGCGAACCGCTTCGGGAACGCTTTGTAGTGGCCCATCGATAGCATGGTGCGTGCCGGCCCGACGAAGGTCGACTGCAGCGACGCGGCCGAGCTGGACAACACGGCCAGCGACATCAGGATGGCGAAGGGACCCATCACCGGTCCGGCGAGGGCGGCGAACACGTTGCCCTGGATCTCCTCATTGCCGAGTCCGAATTCGCCGGCGCCGATGCCGGAGAACATCAGGGCGGCGGCCGCCACGAGGATGTAGAGCGCGAAGATGATGCCCACGGTCAACGTCGCCGCACGCCCGGGGGTTGTCTTCGGGTTCTTGGTCTCCTCGTTCATGGTCAGGGTGACGTCCCAGCCCCAGAAGATGAAGATCGAGAGCGAGACCCCGGCCGCGAAGGCCGAGAACGAAGGGGCGAGGAACGGGTTGAACCAGTCGGCGCTGAACGCGAGGGCATCGAAGGCGGTGCCTTCTACGACCCGCAGCAGGGCGGCGACGCTGAACCAGACCAGCACGATCAGCTGGAAGGCCACGAGCACGTACTGCACGGCCTTCGTGGTCTCCATGCCGCGGTACGAGACATAACAGGCCGCCACCATGAACACCAGACAGGTGAGCACGTTGATCACAACATTGTTCGTCAGGTCGGCGAGGCTCGGGTTGCCGAGAAGCTGGGCGAGCATCAGATAGAAGAAGTCGACGGCGACTCCGGCGAGGTTGGAGAGCACGACCACCGTCGCGACGATCAGACCCCAGCCGCCCATCCAGCCGAGCCACGGCCCGAAGGCGCGGGTGGCCCACGTGAAGGAGGTGCCGGCATCCGGCATGGCGTTGTTGAGCTCGCGGTAGCCGAGCGCCACCAGCAGCATGGGGATGAACCCGACCAGGAAGATGCCCGGCATCTGGGTGCCGACGGCCGCGACCGTCGGGCCGAGGGAGGCCGTCAGGGTGTACGCCGGCGCGATGCACGAGATGCCGATGACCGTGGCGCCGAGAAGCCCGATGGAGCCAGCGCTGAGGCCCTTCTCGGAAAGGCCGCCGGTGAGGGTGGAGGTGCCGGGCGTGGAGCCCGAGGAGGGATGTTGGCTAGTCATGGACTGTCCTTAGGGTCAGTGCGGCTTACGGGCGTCAGTGCCGGTGGGGACCACGATGAGGGGAACGGGGAGCGCGTGCAGCATGCGGTGTGCGGTGATGCCGAGGAAAATCGTGGTGGGCTGAGCCAGCCGGCTGGAGCCGACGAAGGCGATTTCGAACGGCTGCCAGTCGAGGGCCTCGACGGCGGCCTCGACGGTGTGCCCGGACGCGACCTCGGTGGTGATGGTGCCGCGCGCCTTCGACCGACTCTGGAAGTACTCCAGGACGCCGTCGAGGTGGGCCTGGCTCTCGCTCTCGTCGACCGGGTGCCGACGACCGGCGTCGACCTCCACGAGCGTGACGAAACGCAGGTCGACCGTGAGGTCCGCCGAGAAGGCCACCAGTGAGTCGAGCAGCGTCTTCCAGCCCGGCCGGGTGCCGATGGCGCAGGTGATCCGGGTCAGCTGTGCGGGAGCCTTGTAGCCGCGGGGCGCGAGGGCGACGGGCGCCGGCGAGGCGTGCAGGAGCGCGTTGGCCACGCTGCCGATCGTGAATCGGTTCATCAGGCCGCGGCGTGAGGCCCCGACGACGATGCGGTCCGAGTCGAACGCGCGAGCGGCCTGGAGCAGCCCTTCCGTGGTGGAGTCGGCGTAGAAGAGATGCGTGGAGGCGACCACGTCATCGGGAACCAGGGCCTTGCCCTGTTCCAGCCATTCGAGGGCCTGCTCCTCGAGCAGAGCCTGGTAGTCGGGGGAGGTGGAAGCACCGACCCGGGCCGGGACGGTGGATGAATGATGCGGAAGCACAAGACACAGACGCAGCTCGGAGCGGGTCAGGCGCGCCAGCGCGACACCCAGCTCGACGGTGTCATTGCCCCGTTCGGTCGCTTCGTATGCGATGACGTAGTTGGCTACTCGGGTCACGCTGGTTTCTCCCTCGGTTCGCGACGGGTGTCGCACTCAGTGGTCATAGTGCTGTGGATTATGGGCGGGCTGGTCATGTTCATGGTCATGCTCGGCGTGCTCGCCCGGCGCACAGTGCGCCGGGCTGCGTTCCACGTCGAGCGACGGATTGCGGTCGAAGAAGCCGACCGGCTTGAGCCAGAACGACACGGTGTCGACCGGCATGATCGGCCACTCTTCCGGTCGGGTGATGTGGTGGATACCGAAGACGTACCAGAGCACGATATCGGCGTTCCGCACCGGCCGGCGAGCCTGGATCCACTCGGGCAGGCCGTGGTCGACCGCGCTCTGGTTGACGAACTCGCCGCACGGCCAGCGTTCGGACTCGTCGTTCGGGGTGACCCAGACCGTGTGCCCGATCACCTGGGCGCGTTGGAGGGCAGGCGCCGCCTGGTCGAAGAAGGACGGGATGGCTCCGCCGGGCACCAGCTTGTAGGACACGGGGGTGCCGAGGCCGTTGAGCGAGTTCTCGTTCACGACCTTCCAGGCCCGTTGGGTGTCCCAGTTGTAGTCGTCGAACCCCTCGGTCTCGATCGGGGTGTTCAGCTGGGTGATCGCGAGGCCGAGCGGGTTTGCGGCGCTGATCGGCTCGGCCTGCGTCTCGGTGCGGAACACCGTGTTCTCGCGGCCGTCGACGTCGAGGTCCATCCGGGCCACGATGAAGTGCTGGTGGAACGGCGCGTAGGTGCGCGTGTCGACCAGGGTTCCGTTGGGGTGCGGCTGGCCCTCGTCGAGGTGCGTCACCACCATGATCCCGGTGGCGCGCACCTCGCATTCCATGTTGCCGTCCTGGTAGAAGCGCCAATAGACGAGGTACTCGTAGTTCGCTACCGTGACGTGGAAGGACACGACGAGCCGGCGCATCCGGCGCACCTCGGCACTGCCGTTGTGGTCGACGTGCTTCCAGAGCACCGCGTTGTCTTCCTCGTGGATGCAGAACGCGTTCGGGATGCTGTACGGCTCGCCCTTGCTGTTGTGCAGCACGGCATCGAGGTAGCGGATTTCGCCGAGGCAGTCGCAGCCGAGCTCGAGCGAGGTGGTCATGAAGCCGAGGCCCCACTCGCCGATGTCGAAGGCGGTGCGACGGAAATGGTCGACGCTGGGGTCGCGGTAGGGCACGACCATCTCCGCGAACGACAACCGGTTGGCGATGGGCCGCACCCGGCCGCCGTCCCGGTAGCCCACGGTATGCAGGGTCATGCCCTCGCGGTAGTTGAAGCCCACCCGGAGCGACCAGTTCTGCCACTCGATCAGGTTGCCGTCGAGCGTGAAGCTCGGGCCGTCGGGCTGCCCGATGTCGAGCGGGGTGAGCGGCGGGCGCGGGCTTCGATCCCGGATGCGCCGGGGCACCAGGTGCGGCACGTATTCGCCCATTCCCGCCGGCGGTTCGACCGTGAACGAGTCCTCCACCTCGAGCAGTTCCATGGTGTTGACGTCGAGCACGAAGTGCAGGCCGCTGACCGGTCCCGCATAGGGGTTGGCGTCGGTGGACGCCCGGACCCAGACGTCTGACCAGCCCAGGCGGCGGCCGCGATACCGGTCGGGGATTACCGCGTCGCCGTAGGTCCAGGTGTCGATGAAGACCAGGTCGAGGTCGGTGATGCCCCGGCGGGCGAGAGTGGCGATCACATCGGGGTGGGCGCGAAGGGCGGCGTCGGCTTCCTCCCACTCGTCGACGGTGAAGTTCGCCTGCATCCCCGGCACCGTTTCCCACTCGAGCAGGGCGTCGGTCGTGAGCGAGACGACGCCCACCCAGGTGGTGTTCTCGGCGCGGTGGAGCACTACCAGCCGTGCGCGTCGGTCGGGAACCGCGCTGGTAGCTGTGAACTCGGCGACGGCGCTCCGGGGCGGCTCGACCAGCTCGATCGAGGTGAACCGCCACCCGTCGGCGACGCCGCGCTCGCGGGCGAGGATGGCGACGGCGGAGGTGAACTCAGCGGCGGAGAGCGGGTCGAGCGGGTGGAAAGTCATCGAGGGGCCTCTGTTCTCGTTGGCGGTGGTCGAGCCTGGCGGTGGTCGAGCCTGTCGGGACCCGTGTTTATTCCAGCGCGCTCATCACGTGCTTGATCCGGGTGTAGTCCTCGACGCCGTACATCGACAGGTCTTTGCCGTATCCGGACTGCTTGAAACCGCCGTGTGGCATCTCGGCGGTCAGCAGGAGATGGGTGTTGATCCACACCGCGCCGAAGTCGAGGTCGCGGGAGACCCGCATGGCCGTGGCGTGGTCGAGGGTCCACACGCTGGAGGCGAGCGCGTAGTTGACATCGTTCGCGAGCGTGACCGCGTGCTCCTCCGACGTGAAGGGCTGCACCGTGATCACCGGGCCGAACGTTTCCTCCTGCACGATCGCGTCCGTTTGGCGCACCTGAGTGACGACTGTGGGCTCGAAAAAGAAGCCCTCGGTGCCGACCTGGTGTCCGCCGGTGGCAATGACAGCGTGGTCGGGCAGGGCCGCGACCTTGCGCGAGACGTCGCCGAAATGGTTGACGTTGTTGAGCGGCCCGAAGTAGTTGTCGGCGTCGTCGGCCGACCCGGTAGTGCGGCTGCGGGCCTCGGCGACGAGTGCGTCGACGAACTCGTCATGGATGGACTCGTGCACGAGCACTCGCGTGATGGCCGTGCAGTCCTGCCCGGCGTTATAGAAGGAGAAGTCGGCGATGGCGGCGGCGGTCACGCTGACGTCGACGCCGGCGAAGACCAGGGCCGGCGCCTTGCCGCCGAGCTCGAGATGGGCCCGCTTGAGCGTCTTCGCGGCGCCGGCGGCGACGGCCATACCGGCCCGCACGCTGCCAGTGATCGAGACCAGGCCGGGTACCGGATGCTCGACGATCGCGGCCCCGGTGCCGCCGTTGCCGAGCACGATGTTGATCACGCCGTCGGGGAGGATGCCCTGGCTGATCCGGGCGAGTTCGAGGGTCGACTCCGGGGTGGTGTCGCTGGGCTTGAGCACGAGGGTGTTGCCGGCCGCCAGCGCGGGGCCGATCTTCCAGATGGCCATCAGGAAGGGGAAGTTCCACGGGGTGACCTGCCCGACCACGCCGATCGGTTCGCGGCGTACCCAGGAGGTCATGCCGGGCAGATATTCACCGGCGGACTTGCCCTCGAGCAGTCGGGCGGCACCGGCGAAGAAGCGCAGCTGATCGGCGCCGGCCGCGACCTCGTCAACGGCGATCGTGGCGCGAGGTTGGCCCGTGTTGCGGTGCTGGGCCTCCACGATGGCGTCGCTCTCGGCATCGATCGCGTCGGCGAGGCGCAGCAGCGCGCGCTGCCGCTCGGCGGGAGTGGTGCGGCCCCAGGTGCGGAAGGCGGTCTTCGCGGCGGTCATCGCGTCGTCGACGTCGGCCGCGGTGGAGACCGGGGCCCGGGCAACCCGGCGTCCCGTTGTGGGATCGACGATGTCGAGCAGCTCGGTGCCGGAGGGAGTGACAAAGCGGCCGTTGATGAAGTTTTTAAGGGTGGGGGTGGCCACGGGCCTGATCCTCTGCGCTGAGTGTAGAAACGGGTCTTTTGTTCGGTAAGTATGGCATCCGACAGAGGAATTCGGATACCCAGACGAAAACTGGGTCGTGATGGGGCTGCCGCCGTAGCACCGCCGAGTTGTCTCCGGACCGCTGGCGCGTTTTCTCGATGTCCCCTAAACTTGAGTCCAACAGGCTCAGCTTTTTGCCGACCTGCGACGAGAGCGGCCGGCCCGAGAGAGGATCTTCCGATGCAAGCAGGTCAGCAACCGCCCCAGGAAGAAGCGAAGACGGCGTTGGAGCAGTACGGTGTCAACCTCACCGAGATCGCCCGGACCGGCAAGCTTGACCCGGTGATCGGGCGGGACGCGGAGATTCGGCGGGTCAGTCAGGTACTCACCCGCCGCACCAAGAACAACCCGGTGCTGATCGGTGAACCCGGCGTGGGCAAGACCGCCGTTGTGGAGGGACTGGCCCAGCGCATCGTGGCCGGCGATGTGGCCGACTCCCTCAAGGGCAAGCAGCTGGTCTCCCTCGACCTGGCGGCCCTGGTGGCGGGGGCCAAGTATCGCGGCGAGTTCGAGGAGCGGCTCAAGGCCGTGCTCAAGGAAATCAACGACGCGAAGGGGCAGATCATTACCTTCGTCGACGAGCTGCACACCCTGATGGGTGCCGGCGGCGGCGAAGGGTCCGTGGCGGCCTCCAACATGCTCAAGCCCATGCTCGCCCGCGGCGAGTTGCGCCTGATCGGTGCGACCACGCTCAACGAGTACCGCGAATTCATCGAGAAGGATGCCGCCCTCGAGCGCCGGTTCCAACCGGTGCTGGTCGACGAGCCCAGTGCGGAAGACACTGTGGCCATCCTGCGCGGGCTCAAGGAGCGCTACGAGGCCCACCATAAGGTGTCGATCGCGGACTCGGCGCTGGTGGCCGCGGTCTCCCTTTCCAACCGGTACATCACCGCCCGCCAGCTGCCGGACAAGGCCATCGACCTGATCGACGAGGCGGCCAGCCGGCTGCGGATGGAGATCGACTCCGCTCCCGTGGAAATCGACGAACTGCGTCGCAGGGTGCAGAGACTGGAGTTGGAAGAGCTCGCGCTGAAAAAAGAGAAGGACGACGCCTCTAAGGCTCGCCTGGGGAAGTTGCGTGCTGACCTTGCCGAATACACGGTGGCCCTTGCTGAGCTGCAGGACCGCTGGGACAAGGAGCGTTCCTCGCTCAACCGGATCGGCGATCTGAGGAAGCGCTTGGTGAGCACCCGCAGCCAGGCCGAGGTGGCCGAGCGCGAGGGCAACCTGGAGAAGGCGTCCAGGCTGCTCTACGGCGACATCCCGGTGATCGAACGGGAACTCGCCGAAGCGGAGCAGACCGAGCAGGATGGGCCGCGGATGGTCGGTGACCAGGTCACCGCGGAGGACATCGCCGCCGTGGTCGCGATGTGGACCGGCATCCCGGTAGGGCGGCTGCTGCAGGGCGAGACGGAGAAGCTGCTGAACCTCGAGGGTGAGCTCGGGCACCGCTTGGTCGGGCAGAAGCAGGCCGTGCGCGCGGTCGCCGACGCCGTGCGCCGCAGCCGGGCCGGCATCTCCGACCCGGACCGGCCGACCGGTTCGTTCCTCTTCCTCGGGCCGACCGGCGTGGGCAAGACGGAGCTGGCGAAGGCGCTCGCCGAGTTCCTCTTCGACGACGAAAAGGCGATGGTGCGCATCGACATGAGCGAGTACGGGGAAAAGTTTTCCGTGTCCCGTCTGGTCGGGGCTCCTCCCGGCTATATCGGCTACGAGCAGGGCGGGCAGCTGACCGAGGCCGTGCGCCGCCGCCCGTATTCGGTGATTTTGTTCGACGAGGTGGAGAAGGCGCATCCGGAGGTCTTCGATGTCTTGCTGCAGGTGCTCGACGACGGCCGGCTCACGGATGGCCAGGGCCGCACCGTGGACTTCCGCAACACGATCCTGGTGCTGACCTCGAACCTCGGGTCGGCGTTCCTGATCGACCCGGTGCTCAGCCGGGACGAGAAGGAGGCGGCCGTGCAGGCACTCGTGCGCAAGACGTTCAAGCCCGAGTTCGTCAACCGTCTCGACGACATCGTCGTGTTCGAATCGCTGTCGATGGAGGACCTCGGCCAGATCGTCGGGCTGCTCGTTGACCGGTTGGAAAAGCGGCTGATCGAGCGGCGGCTCGAGCTGGGCGTGACCCCGGATGCCCGCACCTGGCTGGCGGAACGCGGCTATGACCCGATCTACGGTGCGCGCCCGCTGCGGCGGTTGATGCAGACCGAGATCGACGACAGGTTGGCGACCGCGATCCTGTCGGGCGCCGTGCGGGACGGCGAGACGGTGCGGGTGGACCTGGCGCCGGACGGGGAATCGCTCAGCGTCGCATCCGCCCCGTTGCTGGTCGTGGACCCGGCCGACCTCGACGACGACGCGCTGCTGTAGTTCTGTCCGTCGCCGGATTTCGCGTTTAGCGGAATTCGGCGGGAATACGACGGAACGGGCCCCCTGCCCCGGTGACGGTCAGGGGGGCTGGCATAGGGTCGAAGCATGCGTGCAACAGTGATTTACGGGGAACGGGACATCCGCCTCGAAGAAGTATCCGATCCGATTCTCTCCACCGGCGGTGACGCCATCGTGCGCGTCGTCGCAGCCTGCGTCTGCGGCTCAGATCTCTGGCCCTACCGCGGCATCCATCCCACCGAGGAGCCGAAACGAATCGGCCACGAGTTCGTCGGCATCGTCGAGGAAATCGGCGCCGACGTCAGCCGGGTCAAGGTCGGCGACTTCGTCATCGCGCCGTTCTACGACTGCGATAACACGTGCATTAACTGCCAGAACGGCACCAGCACCTCCTGCCTGAACGGCGGCTGGTGGGGCTCGGACGACCAGCTCGGCGGCTTCGCCGACGGCGCCCAGGGCGAGAAAGTGCGCGTGCCGCACGCCGACGGGTCGCTCGTTGCGACGCCGACCGTGCCCACCGATGCCCAGGTTCCCGGTCTCCTGACCCTCGCTGACGTCATGGGCACCGGCCACCACGCCGCGGTCTCCGCCGGTGTGACCGCGGGCAGCACGGTCGTCGTCGTCGGCGACGGCGCGGTCGGCCTCTGCGCCATCATCGCGGCCAAGCGGCTCGGGGCCTCCCGGATCGTGGCCATGTCGCGTCACCCCGAACGGCAGATCGTGGCCCGCGAGTTCGGCGCGACCGAGATCGTCGAGGAGCGCGGCGAGGCCGGCGTGGCCCGCATCCGTGAGCTGTTCGACGGCATCGGCGCGGACTGCGTGCTCGAGTGCGTCGGCACCAAGGAGTCGATGGAGCAGGCCATCGCGTCGGCCCGTCCCGGCGGAATGGTCGGCTACGTGGGCGTGCCCACCGGCGGACCGATCGAGGTTAGCCCGCTGTTCGGGCGGAACGTGGGCCTGAACGGCGGCGTCGCATCCGTGCGCGGCTACGTCGAAGAGTTGCTGCCGGAAGTGCTCTCGGGTGCCATCAACCCCGGCCGCGTGTTCGACCTGCAGCTGCCGCTGGCCGAGGTTGCCGAGGCCTACGCCGCCATGGACGAGCGCCGCGCCATCAAGGTGATGCTGCTCCCGTAGGCACGGAGATCACACGTGTCGGGAGGGAGATCTCGACGGGCTCGATCACCGCGACGGGCAGGATCACCGCGGCCGGCTTCGGCGCTTCCAGCAGTAGTCGACGGGCCGTGAGGCCGATGACGGCACTGTAGGTGGGGTAGGCGAAGCGCACCCGGGCCAGAGTGGCGACGTCGACGCCGGCGGCCATCGCCGTCGTCACGGATTGGATCACTTCGACCGCGTTCTCCCCGGTGGCATGGGCGCCGAGGATCAGCTCCCGCCGCCGGTCGGCGATCAGCTTGAGGAAGCCAGGTTCCCGGCCGTCGATCACAGCGCGGTCGAGTTCGGCGTAGGGCACTGTCGCGACGACGCAGTGCGGGTCGCGAGCCCTGGCCTCCTCCTCGGTGAAGCCCACGCCCGCGTAGTCGGGGTCGGTGAAACCGCCGGCCGGGAGCAGGTAGTGCGGCGTTCTGCGATTGGCGCCCAGCACCGCGTTCTCGGCCGCGGCCTCGCCCTCGAATTGGGCCGCCTGTACGAGCATGTCCCGGCCGTTCGCGTCGCCGACCGCGAAAATATGGGGCACGACACTCCGGAAGTACTGGTCCACCGGGATGGCGGAACGTTCGATGGTGATGCCAGCCCGGTCGAGCCCGAGGTCGTCGACATCCGCCGGCCAACCGGTGGACATAATGACGGCGTCGAAGGCGGAAGACTGTTCCGTTCCTTTTTCGCGCCAGGACAGGGTGAGGGTTCCGTCGGCGTCCGGCTCGATCGCCGTCACCGCTTCAATGCCCGTGTGCACGGCCACGCCCTGCTCGCGGAACGCCGCCGAGACCGTGGCGGAGATGTCGGAATCCGACGCCATCAGGATGCGCGGTGCCACATCGAGCACGGTCACGTCGGAGCCGAAGGAGCTGAACACCGTGACCAACTGGGCGCCGGTGTTTCCGGCGCCGATCACGGCTACCCGTCGGGGTAGCGACGGCAGCTTCAGAATGTCTTCCGGGACCGTCGCCAAGTGCGCCCCCGGCACGGCGAGTCGCCGAGAATGCCCGCCGACGCAGACCAGGAACGTGGCGGCGGTGAGGATGCGGCCGGTGTCCAGGACCACGGAATGCGGGTCGATGAATCGCGCCCGACCTTCCAGAACCAGTTCGATTCCGGCGGCCGCGAACCTCTCGGCCTCGCTCTTGATCGAGCGCACCTTGTTCACCCGCGACTGCACCCGGTCTCCCATGGTGGCCCAGTCGATGACGGGGTCGTTGACTACGATCCCGTAGGTATCTGCCGCGCGCACCTCGCGCATCAGGCGCGCCGCCTTGGCGAGCACCCTCGTCGGCACGCACCCCGTGTTCACGCAGGTCCCGCCGAGCTGGTCGGCCTCCGCCACGGCGACCCGGGCTCCCAGTTCGGCGGCACGGAGCGCCGCGGCCGTTCCCGCCGGCCCCGCGCCGATGATGACGACATCAAAGTGATTTGGGGTGTGTTCGGTCATCGTGGTCTCCACCGGTGTTCACTGCTGGGGGCAGCCGGGCGCGTTGCCGGGAAAAATAGTCGAATCATGTTTTTACCTGACGGGGCTGTGGAGTTACTGTGTCGGGGCGGGCTCTTGCTGCTGGTCGTTGACGAGTCGTTGACCAGTCGTTGACCAGGAGAAGCTCGACGAGAGGCTTGCGGGTGCGCGGGGCGGACTCGCGTTCGAGCAGCTCGGGGGAGAGCAGGGAGACGTCGCCGAGCACGCCGAGGGCGGTGCCGTCGAAGCCGCCGAGCTGGTGGGTGTGCAGTCCCTCGTGCTGGGCCTGGATCGTCAGATGGGCGACGGCCTGACCCAGGTCGTAGCGGGCCCACGGGTTCTCGCGGGTCACGTCGATCGGCAGGGTGGCGACGTTGACGATCAGCACGGAGGCGGCATCCGCCCCCGCCTTGTTGAAGCCCATCAGCGTCTCATGGATCTTCGCGAAGCTGTCCGAGCCGCGGCGGGCGACGATGAAGCGGGCCGGCTGCATGTTGCTGGCCGAGGGAGCCCAACGGGCGGCTTCGAGCACGGTGGTCAGAGTGGCTTCGTCGACGAGGGCCGTCGGGTAGAAGCCGCGGGGACTCCAGCGCCCGGCGAGCACGGGGAGGAGGAGCGACGCCGTGTGGACGGCACGGCTGAGGGTTTTGGTGATGAGGTTCATAGGCCCATCTTTTGCCGGAGTCTGGCTGGGATGGCGGGGCAACGCTGACCCATCCACTCCAACGCGGGCGGCGGCACACTATTCCGCTACCACCTGCCGCTGCGGTATACGCATCGCCGAAGCATCTCACGAGCGGGTAAGCGTCGGAATGCGGCGTCGAAACCGACGCTCTACCCGCTCTCGCGGCTACTCCTTGATCAAGCCGGCTCGCACCTCGCGGCGCAGCACCTTGCCGATCAGCGACCGGGGCAGCTCGTCGACCTCCACGACGGTGCGGGGCACCTTGTAGGCGGAGAGCCGGGTGCGGCAATACGTGCGGATGGCGTCGACGTCGAGGGTGGTCCCCGCCGCCAACACGACGGCGGCGGCGACGTCTTCGCCGCCGTTCGCGCTCGGCAGCCCGACGACGGCGGCGTCGGCGACATCCGGATGCGACAAAAGAGCGGCCTCGACCTCGGAGGGCGCCACATTGAAGCCGCCGGTGATGATGAGTTCTTTGATACGGTCGACGACCGTGACGAAGCCGTCGGAGGAGACGCGGACGATGTCGCCGGTGCGCAGCCAGCCTCCGTCGAGAAGCGTCTTGGCGGTCTCGGTCGGCTGGTCCCAGTAGCCGGAAGAGACCTGTGGGCCACGGATGAGTAGCTCACCTTCCTCTTCGATCCCGCGGTTCACGGTCGGGTCGTCCGGGTCCACCACGCGGATCTCGGTGCTCGGGAACGGCACGCCCACCGTGCCGGGGCGCCGGCTCGGGCCCATCGGGTTGCCGACGGCGATCGGCGAGGCCTCGGTCATGCCGTAGCCCTCGACCAACAGCCCGCCGGTGGCGGCCTCCCAGCGTTCCACGATCGACACCGGCAGGCTCATCGCGCCCGAGATGGCGTAACGGATGCTGCGCAGGCTTACATTCTTCGCCGTCGCGGCCTTCACGAGCCGGTCATAGATCGGCGGGACGGCCGGCATGAATGTGGGTGGGGTGCGCCGGGCCGCATCGAGCAGCAGTCCCTCGTCGAACTTGGGAAACAGCACGAGCCGGGCGCCGGTGGCCATCGCGAACGTCAGACAGAGGGTCAGGCCGTAGGCGTGGAACATGGGCAGGACCGCGTAGAAGACCTCCTCGCCAGGGCGCAGCCCCTGCACCCAGGCCTCGCCCTGCAGGGCGTTCGAGCGCAGGTTGAAGTGGCTGAGGATGGCACCCTTCGGGGTGCCGGTGGTGCCGCTGGTGTATTGGAGCGCGGCGGTGTCGGTGACCTTCGGGCGCGGGTGGCCGGGGCGCAGCTTGCGTGAGCCGACGATGCCGGACCAGCTGAAGGCATCCTTGCCCAGCGGGCCCGAGGTCAGGGCGTCTCGCGACTCGCGGGCTTTAGCGATCGGCAGCTTGAGCAGGAGCCGCTTGGCGAGCGGCATCGCTTCCGTCAGGTTCACCGCGATCACGGTGCGCAGGCCCAGGTCGGCGGGGAAATCGGTGACGGTCTGGTAGATCTTGTCCCAAACGATGGCGACGCGGGCGCCGTGGTCTTCAAACTGGTGTCGGAGTTCACGTTCGGTGTAGAGCGGGTTGTGCTCGACGACGATCGCGCCCAGGCGTAGCACGGCGTAGAAAGCCACCACGTGCTGAGGGCAGTTCGGCAGCACAAGGGCCACCCGGTCGCCGGGTTTGACGCCGAGGCGCAGGAGGCCGTTTGCAGCCCGAGAGATCTGCTCGCCGAGCTCGGCGTAGGTGGTGGTGGCGCCGAAGAAGTCGAGGGCCACGCTGGGGCCGAACCGGCGCGCCGAGGTCTCGATCATGTCGGAGAGCGTGTCGGTCGGTTCCTGGATGGTACTCGGAACGCCGGGGGCGTAGGAGCCGAGCCAGGGTTTATTCTCGAAGACGTTCATCGGGCGGCCAGTTCTCTGATCAGGGCCGCGACGAATGCGTCGATGTCGGCCTCCTCGGTGTCGAAGCCGCACATCCAGCGCACCTCGTTGGTCGCGGGGTCCCAATCGTAGAACCGGAAGTGCCCGCGCAGGCGATCGGCCACGCCGGGGGGCAGGATCGCGAAGATCGCGTTGGCCTGAGTGTTCTGGGTGAAGGACAAGCCCTCGATCTCGCCGGCGGCGATACCGGTCTCGAGGGCGTGGCGCATCCGTGTGGCCATGGCGTTGGCGTGGCCGGCGTTTCGCTGCCAGAGGTCGCCGCCGAGCAGCGCGATCAGCTGGGCCGAGATGAAGCGCATCTTCGAGGCCAGCTGCATGTTCAGTTTGCGTAGGTAGAGCAGGCCCGCGGATGCCTCAGGGTTCAGGACCACGACGCACTCGCCGTACATCATGCCGTTCTTGGTGCCTCCGAAGCTGAGCACGTCGACGCCGGCGTCACGGGTGAAGGTGCGGAACGGCAGGCCCAGCGAGGTGGCGGCGTTGGACAGGCGGGCGCCGTCCATGTGCAGCTTCATGCCGTGGGCGTGTGCGTGGTCGGCGATGGCCCGCACCTCGTCGACCGTGTACGCGGTGCCGAGCTCGGTGGTCTGGGTGATCGACACCACGAGCGGTTGGGCGCGGTGTTCGTCGCCCCAGCCCCAGGCCTGCTGGTCGATCAGTGCGGGGGTGAGTTTGCCGTCGGGGGTGTCGACGGTGAGGAGCTTGATGCCGGCCACCTTTTCGGGGGCGCCCGCCTCATCCGTGTTGATATGAGCGGTGGATGCGCAGATCACGGCGCCCCAGCGCGGCAGCATCGACTGCAGGCCGATCACATTGGCGCCGGTGCCGTTGAAGACCGGGAAGGCTTCGACGCCCGCGCCGAAGTGTTCGGTGAAGACCTGCTGCAGCCGGGCAGTGTAGACGTCTTCGCCGTAGGCGATCTGGTGCGCGCCGTTGGCGGCGACGATCGCCTCGAGAATCTCGGGGTGCACCCCGGAGTAGTTGTCGGATGCGAACCCGCGCGAAGAAAGGTCATGGAGTTGAGTCACCCCTCCATCTTCGCGCATCCGTCTGCTCCGCTTCTGTGCGCTCGGTGTGCGAATTCGACGGAGATTTTGCGTTGAAACGGCGATTTCGGGCCGAAACCGGCCCGTGGGAGCAAAATCACCGTCGAATTGGTTCGGGGCAGGGTTCAGGTTCGGGGCCGGGATCGGGCTGGCGGGGCGGCAGGTCAGCCGCGCAGGGCCTGGCGCAACGTAACGCGGGCGCCCATCCGCAGCAGGGAGTTCGAGTAGATGCGGGAGCCCAGCAGGATGACCACGGCCGTCGAGGCGAGCAGGATGGCCAGCGAGAGCAGCGGCTCCCACCAGGCGGCCGTGCCGAGGAAGATGCGCATCGGCATGCCGACCGGGGCCGAGAACGGGACGTAGGACATGACGGCGAGCACGGTGGGGTTGTCGTTGAAAAAGATCACCAGAAAATAGGGAATCATCACGAGGAACAGCACGGGCGAGGTGGCCGAGCCCACGTCTTCCTGGCGGGAGACCATCGACGCGGTCGCGGCGAACAGCGCCGCAAGCATGACGAAGCCGAACGCGAAGAACACGGCGAACCAGACGATCGACGGCCCCACGGTGCCCAGCAACCCGAACTGGCCGGTCGTGGCCATGCCGATCGCCACCAGCAGGCCGATCGCCACGATCTGCCCGAAGGCCATGATGCTGTTGCCCACCACCTTGCCGCCGAGCAGGGCGCGCACCGGGATGGTGGTCATTAGGATCTCGACGACCCGGGTCTGCTTCTCCTCGACGACGCTCTGCGCGATGGTCGAGCCGAACGTGATCGCCGACATGAAGAAGACCAGCCCGAAGCCCAGGGAGACGAGGTAGACGAGGCCACCGCTCTGCCGCGATGTCGGCTCGAGCAGGCTCACCGCGGGGGTGACGCTCAGGGCCGCGAGCACACCCACCGGCGGGGAGTCGAGGGCGATGACGCGCACGCCGAGCAGGGCATCCGCCCGGGTGGACGGAACGACCGCCGCGGAGACGGTGCCGTCCCGCACCAGGGACTCGGCAGCGCCGACGTCATCGGCCTTCACCATCGTGAACGACTCGGTCTGCTCGACGACCTGAGCGGCGGACCCCACGACGGCCACCTTCGGCATGGTCAGGTTCTGACTCGCAATGCTGCCGGCGACGACGGAACCGACCGAGATGAGCAGCAGGATGCCGGTTGAGATCAGGAAGGCCTTGCTGCGCAGCCGGGCCATGATCTCGCGGGTCGCGACAAGCCACACACTCCGGGCGAAGCTCGGCGCCGGATACCGGGGGCGAACCTGCGGGCGTCCGATGTGTGGCGTGCCGGCGCGGTCGTTCCAGATGGTGCTCACTGCACGATCTCCTTGAAGATGGTGGCGAGGCTGGGCCGCTGCTGGCTGAACTGTGTCACCGGGGCCCGGGTGAGGGCCTGGCGCAGAACGGACTGGCTGGCGGCATCCGTTTCGGCTTCGAACACGGCGACACCCCCGGAGAGGTCGAGCACGGAGATGCCGGGCACGGTGTGGATCCACTCAGCGTCGGCCGCGGTGCGCAATTCGAACCGGGGGCTGCTGTGCTGCTCGCGCAGCCGCTCTCGGGGGCCGTTGGCCCGGATCTCGCCGTCGGCGATGATGACGACGTCGTCGCAGAGGCGCTCGACGATGTCGAGCTGGTGCGAGGAGAACAGCACCGGCGCGCCCTGGGCGGCGAAGCCGGAGAGCACGCTCATGACCACTTCCACCGCGAGCGGGTCAAGGCCGGAGAACGGCTCGTCGAGCACGAGGAACTCCGGGTCGTGCACGAGCGCGGCCGCGATCTGGGCGCGCTGCTGGTTGCCGAGCGAGAGAGACTGCACCAGGTCACCGGCCCGCTCGCCGAGGCCGAGCCGGTCGAGCAACTCGGCGGTGTTGCGGCGGGCGGATGCCGGGCCCAACCCGTGCAGGCGGGCCAGGTAGACGAGATGCTCGCCCACCTTCATCTTCGGGTAGAGGCCGCGCTCCTCCGGCATGTAGCCGAAGCGGCGGCGGTCGTCGCTGGTCAGCGGAACGCCGTCTTGCAGCACGGTGCCGGAGTCGGCCGACAGCACCCCCAGGATGATCCGCATGGTGGTTGTCTTGCCGGCGCCGTTCGCACCGACGAAGCCGGTCAGGCGTCCGCTCTCGACGCCGAAACTCACGTCGGTCAGCACCTGTCGGGTGCCATAACGCTTGTTTATGGTCCTGATGTCGAGCATGCCTGCCCCTCTGTAGCCTGGTTCCACGCTAGCGCGCCGCGGGGTGCCGACGTCGGGTTCAGGGGGCCAAAAGCACGCGAGAAGTGTTGACGGATGCCGCCGACGCGTCCCACAGGCCGACCACCGCGGTCGCAAGTGCGGTTTCCAGCCCGGCGAGGGCACGCACGACGAAGATGACCGCCGCGGCATCCGCGCCTGCTTTCGCGAAGCCCTGACCGACCGCGCGGGTCCAGGTCTCGGCGGCGGCCTTCGCGGCGGCGTAGTTCGCGCCGCCCGGGGCCGGCTTGTCGACCGACACCGACGACACGATCGCCAGGCGCCCGGCCGGCGAGGCCAGCAGGTCGTCGTTGAACGCGCGGGTGGTGTTGCGCAGCGTGGCGACGACGTGCGCGTGCAGGAAATCCCAGTCCCCGTCGGACTGGCCGGCCAGCCCGCCGCCGCCGCGCCAGCCGCCGACCAGGTGGATCAGGCCGTCGATCGGACCGTGCTCGCCGTGCACGGCGTCGGCCAGGGCCGTGACCTGGGCGAAGTCGCCGAGGTCGCAGACATAGGTTGCGGCACCGGGAACCTCGGCGCGGAAGCCGTGCAGGCGCTCGGCGTTGGTGCCGACCGCGATCACGTGCGCGCCGGCATCCGTCAGCGCGGTGGCCACGGCGCGGCCGGCCGCGCTGGTCGCACCGGCGATGAGCACGGTGCGACCAGCGACGGCCCTGCCTGCGGTGTCAGTCACGCCCGGTGAGCCCGGCCGTCGACTCGATCACGGGCTTCATCTTCTTGTCGAGCGCCTCGAAGAACATCGACAGCGGGAACTCGTCGTCCAGAACAAGGTCGGTGTAGCCCTTCGGTGCGCCAGCAAGCACGTCCAGCGGCAGGCCGCGAGCCCACTGCGACGCCGGGTTCGGCGTGAGCGTCTCCGCGATCATGTCGTAGGCGGCCAGCCAGTGGGCCTTCTTCGGCCGGTCGATCGACGCCCAGTAGAGGTCGTCGATTCGCTTGCCCAGCGCGATGACCACGTCGGGCACGGCTTCCCAGTCGAAGGTGAGCCGGGTGTCGGTCCAGTGCAGCACGTGGTGCTGGTGCATCCACGCGAAGAGCAGCTGCCCGCCCAGCCCGTCGTAGTTCCGCACCCGGGTGCCGCTGATCGAGAATCGGAAGATCCGGTCGAAGATCACGGCGTACTGCACGAGTTTCGCGTGCCGGCGTGCTTCCGGGCTGGCGTTCTCGTCGCGTTCGATCGTGACCGATTCGCGGAACGCGGTCAGGTCGCAGCGCAGTTCCTCCAGGGAGTAGAGGAAGAACGGCATCCGCTGCTTGATCATGAACGGGTCGAATGGAAGGTCGCCGCGCATGTGCGTGCGGTCGTGGATGAGGTCCCACATGACGAAGGTTTCCTCGGTCAGGTGCTGGTCGTCGAGCAGCGCCGCCGCATCGGCAGGCAGTTCGAGACGCGTGATCTCGGCGGCCGCGCGCACGACCCGGCGGAACCGGGCAGCTTCGCGGTCGGCGAAGATCGCACCCCAGGTGAAGGAGGGGATCTGGCGCATGGCGACGGTCTCGGGGAATAAAACGGCCGAGTTGGTGTCGTAGCCGGGCGTGAAATCGAGGAAACGGATCGGCATGAACAGCTCGTTCGTGTACTCCTGCTCGAGCTCGTCGATGAATTCCGGCCAGATCACCTCGATCAGCACGGCCTCGACAAAGCGGTTCGCGCTGCCGTTCTGCGTGTACATCGGGAACACGACCAGGTGACGGATGCCGTCGGCCCGCTGCTGCTGCGGCTGGAACGCCATCAGGGAGTCGAAGAAGTCCGGCACGCCGAAGCCCTCGGTGCTCCAGCGGGTGAAGTCCCGGGTCACGGCTGCGAGGTAGGCGGCGTCGTGCGGGAACAGCGGGGCGAGCTCGTCGATGGCGGCGGCGATCACGCCGACGTGCGCCGCGGCATCCGCGTGGTCGGCGGCGACGGGGATGGAGCCGTCCTGCGCCTGGCTGGCCTGAAGCGAGGTGGCCGCGGACTTGAGCCGGAGCCAGGCCGGGCTTGTGGCCGGGTTGGCGGCGGTGACGGCATCCTCGAGAACCTCGGGCTCACCGACCAGTGCATCGTGCGCAACGTAATTCGACATGGGAACCTCCGTTCTTCGTGAGTGCCGCGGTCGCGGCGGGGTCGTTCGTGGTGGTGCTGGGTGGTGCCGGTGGTGCCATTTGGCGCCACGGTCCAGAGTAGCGGGAGGGTGCGGGCGTTTTCTTGCCATATCTCGCAACGAATCGCCGTGTTCCGACCCTCCGGTCGTCGAAAGCCCCCGTTCCGGTTGAAAGTGTGCGTTGTTCCGGTCATTCTCCGAGAATCGCCCATTGTGCCGAGTGCCGCCCTTCCGGCGGTGATTGTGGGCGCACACGGAGCTTTCGGTCTCTGCGGCGCGAGAGGGCGGTGCACGAGAACCGGCTGCCCGGGTCTCGACAGGCTGGGCCACCGGATGGCTCGACCACCGGATGGCTCGACCACCGGATGGCTCGACCGCGGGGGTGGCCTGCGCTATCGTCGAGGCGACCATGCAGCGACGATGCAGCGAGGAGCGCCGCCGATGAACTTTGACGAGGTGATCTCGGCGGTCGTGCGGATCGTCGAGGCGGCCGGTGCAGCCATCATGGTGCTCGGCGGCGCGGCCGCGATGATCGCTGCGGTGCCGACCGCGCTGCGGGCCGACACCCGGCAGCGGGCCTATGAGAAGTTGCGCCGCAATCTGGGCCGGGCCATCCTGCTCGGGCTCGAAGTGCTGATCATCGCCGATATCATCCGCACGATCCTGGTGGATCCGACCCCGCAGAGCGTGCTGGTGCTCGGCGCGATCGTGGTGATCCGGGTGCTGCTCAGCTTCTCGCTTGAGGTGGAGATGGACGGCATCTGGCCCTGGTCCCGCTGGCGCCTCGCCGCGAACAAGGGCGGCACGCCGAACCTCAAGTAGCGCTCGAAACGACACGTTCGAGGGGCGGGCGCCGCCGCGCACCCTTCAAACCTGACGGTTCACCGAACAGCGTCAGGTGCGTCGGGGGCATCGGCAGTCGACTGGGCCGGCGGAGAGACGGCCCGCAACCGCCAGAGCGACGTCACTTCCTTCGACCGGGCGGCGTGCAGGGGATCGGACGCGTCGGCGGCGCGGCCGTGCACGGGTTTGGCGTCCAGGCGGGCGACGACCTCGAGGCCCGCGTCCTCGATCAGGTCGAGGAGTTCGCCGCGGGAGCGCAACCCGAGGTGCTCGGCGATGTCGGAGAGCACGAGCCAGCCCTCCCCGGCCGCCTGGAGGTGGTCGGCCAGCCCGGCCAGGAAGCCCCGCAACATCCGGCTGTCGGGGTCGTAGACGGCGAAGTCGGTGGCGGTGACGGCGGACGCGGGAATCCACGGCGGGTTGCAGACCACGAGGTCGGCGCGGCCGGCGGGGAACAGATCGGCCTTGATGATCTCGACCGCACCGGCCAGCCCTAGCCGCCCGATGTTCGCGCGCGCGCAGGTCAGCGCCCGTGGCTCCTGGTCGGTGCCGACCACGTGACGGATGCCGCGTCGCGCCAGCACCGCAGCGAGCACCCCGGTGCCCGTGCCGATGTCGAACGCGGTGGCGGTCCCGGCGATCGAGCCGGCCTCAGCCGCAGAACCTCCGGCCCAGGCTGCCGGCAGCGGGGCCGTGTTCACCAGGTCGAGGTATTCGCCGCGCACGGGCGAGAACACCCCGTAGTGCGGGTGGATGCGGGCGCCGAGCGCGGGTACGTCGACCCCGGTCGTGCGCCACTCGTGCGCCCCGATGACGCCGAGGAGCTCGCGCAGGGCGGTGACCGAGGCATCCGTCGCCGGGCCGTAGGTCTCGGTGCAGGCCTGGCGCACGTCGGGCGCGCGGCGGAGCGGAACGGTGTAGTCGGCGTCGAGCGGCACGAACACCAGGCCGAGCAGCCGGGAGCGGCGCAGCGCCTCGGAGCGGTAGTGCCGGAAAGCGGCGGCCAGGTCGGTGGTGGGCGCGTGCCGGCCGTGGTCGATGCGGCGGGCGAGGGCGCTGAGCAACTGGCGGGCGCCCAGGAAGTCGCCGCGCCAGAGCATGCCGGTGCCAGCCTTCGCGTGGCGGTAGGCGGCATCCGCGGTCATCGTGTCGTCGGCGATGACGACGCGTTCCGGCGGCGCCCAACCGCTCTCCGAGTGCCAGAGGGCCGACCGAGTCCGCCCGGCCTCCGCCCAGGTGATGCGGGCGGGCCTGGTCGCCGTGTTCGTGCTGGTCATGGGTTCCATCTTTGCGCGGGTGGGGTGGGGTGGGCGTGCCGGGGCCGGCGGGAGAGCACGGGGTGCGGCCCGATCAACGCAGCGCGGGCATGACCTCGCGTTCGAAGAGTTCCAGACCCGAGCGGTCGTAGGCGGCCTCCGGGAAGTAGTGGATGGCGTAACCGAGGCCGCGTGCCTTCATGCCGTTCAGGCGCTCGACGACCTGTTCCGGTGTGCCGACGCACTGCGCCTCGCCGCTGCGGTACTCGGCCATGAATGCCGCCGCGCCCTCCGAACCGAGGTAGGGGGTGACCCGGGCCTCGATGGCGTCGAGACGGTCGGCGACCTCGGCCTCCGTCGCCGCGATCACGGTGTTGTAGTTCGCCGAGCGGGTGATCGCGCCGAAATCGGTGCCTTCCGCCATGCAGTGCGCCTCGAGCAACTCGCTCTTGTGCGAGAAGCCCTCGGGGGAGCCGTCGAAGTTCGTGTAGTTCGCGTACTTCGCTGCGATCTTGAGGGTGACCTTCTCGCCGCCGCCGGCGATCCAGACCGGGATGCCTCCGTCCTGCAGTGGTAGCGGCCGCACGATGGCGCCGTCCACCTGGTAGTGCTGTCCGTCGAGGGTGGCCTTACCGGTGGCCCAGGCCTGGCGCATGATCTGCACGCCCTCGTCGAGGCGTGCGAGGCGCTCGCCGGCGCGCGGGAAGCCATAGCCGTAAGCGCGCCATTCGTGCTCGTACCAGCCGGCGCCGATGCCCATCTCGACGCGTCCGCCGGAGATGATGTCGATGGTCGAGGCGACCTTCGCGAGGTAGGCCGGGTTGCGGTAGCTGATGCAGGTGCACATCTGGCCGAGGCGCACCCGTGTCGTGGTGGCGGCGAACGCGCTCATCAGCGTCCAGGCTTCGTGGGTGGCCTCCTCGCTCGGCACCGGCACGGTGTGGAAGTGGTCGTACACCCAGATCGACTCCCACTCGCCGGCGTCGGCGTGCGCGGCGAGGCCGCTCATGGTCGCCCACTGTTCGACGGGATCGATGTCGACCAGGTCGTGACGCCAGCCCTGAGGTATGAAGAGTCCGAATCGCATGGTTTCGAGCCTACGCGGGGGTAGCGGATGCTGCGTCCTGCGCCCTGCAGTTGCAGCTGGTGCCCGGGACCGGGAAGATCAACACCATGAAGTTCGTTCTGGCCCCCGACTCGTTCAAGGAATCCATGTCGGCCGTCGAGGCCGCCACGGCCCTGGAGCGCGGCATCCGTTCCGTCTTCCCCGGCGCCGAGTGCGTGCGGGTGCCGATGGCCGACGGCGGCGAGGGCACCGTGAACGCGATGGTTGCCGCCTGTGGCGGTGAGATCGTGGAGACCGAGGTTCAGGATGCCCGCGGACGCCCGGTGCTGGCCGCCTACGGCTATGTGGCCGCCGAGCAGCTGGCGATCATCGAGGTTGCGGCGTCGGCCGGCATCCATCTCGTCGCCGCAGCCGACCGGGACGCACGCACCGCCAGCACGTACGGCGTCGGGCAGCTCATCACCGACGCGCTGGACCGCGGTGCGAGCCGGTTCGTGATCGGGCTGGGCGGCTCGGTGACCAACGACGGAGGGGCTGGCATGCTTCACGCCCTCGGCGCTCGTCTGTTCGATTCCGCCGAACGTGACCTGGACTGCGGGGGAGCGGCGCTTGCGCGGCTCTGCCGGATCGACCTGGAAGGATTCGACCCGCGGGCGCGGTCCGCGTCGTTCGAGATCGCGAGCGATGTCGCCAATCCGCTGCTCGGTCCGGGCGGCGCCACCGCCGTCTTCGGCCCGCAGAAAGGCGCCGATCCGCAGGCCGTGCGGGACCTCGAGGAGGCCCTCACGGTCTTCGCGCGGGTGCTGACCGCGGATTCCGGGCGTTCCGTGGCGGAGCTGCCCGGCGCCGGCGCGGCCGGCGGGCTCGGCGCGGCCTTCCTCGCCTGCTTCGACTCCCGCATGCGGCGGGGCGTCGAGGTGGTGATGGAGGCCGCCCTCCTCGAGCGTCGCCTGAGCGGGGCCGACTTCGTTTTCACCGGCGAGGGCAGCATCGACGGGCAGACCCTGCACGGCAAGACCCCGCTCGGCGTGGCCGAGGCTGCCGCGCGCAACGGTGTGCCCGTGATCGCGTTCGCGGGCCGGGTAGGACCCGGGTCCGAGGTGCTCTATGACCAGGGCTTCGCCGCGCTGGTGCCGATCGTTCAGGAGGTCAGCGACCTCCCGCAGGCACTGACGGATGGTCCGGCGAACCTCGAACGGGCCGCCGCCACGGTGTGCCGTATCCTCGCCCTCGGGCTGTCGGCCGGGGCGGCCCGCGGGGCGCAGACAAGCTAAGCGACGGGAGCCGGAACGTCACGGACGGCTCGAGATCACACACCCGAGCTCACAGGCTCGAGATCGTCAGGTACCGCCCTCATTCGCGAGGGTGAGGGCGGCCGCCAGCGCGGTGACGGAGTCGAGGTAGCGGCCGCCGAACGGCACGGGACGCCCCCGGGCGTCGAAACGGTAGACCAACGGCTGTCCGGTGGGCAGGTTCAGGTCGCGGATCTGCCCGTCGGACAGGCCGTCGATCACCGCGCACAGAGCCCGCAGGGAGTTGCCGTGGGCCACCACGAGCACGATCTCGCCGCGGGCGAGAAGCGGGTCGACGCGCTCGGTGAGGAAGGCATCCACTCGGGTGATGACGTCGCTGAGCGCCTCGGTGCGGTTCAGTGCGGCCGCCGGCAGCGCGCGGAACAGGGCGGTGCCGGCGAACTCGTCGTAGAGCAGGTCGCCCATGGCGGGCGGGGCCTCGGCGACCGAGCGGCGCCAGGCCACGAACTGTTCCTCGCCGAACTCGGCGCGCACATCGTCTTTGGAACGGCCGGTCAGCGCGCCGTAATTGCGTTCGTTCAGTCGCCAGTCGGCGTCGCAGCCGACCGGCGGGTGGGCCAGACCGGCGGCGACGATCGCGGCGGTCTGCCGGGCGCGCGTCAGCGTCGAGGTGAACAGGGTGACAGGCGCTGCAGCGGGTTCCGGTGCCGTGGTCATGGCCGGAGAGCCGGTGCCGGTGGTCGGTGGCCGTTCGCCCGGCAGCGCAAGGTTGAGGAGGACGGTGGCCGTGTGGGCCTCGCGGATCCCCTGATCCGACAGCGGCGCATCCAGCACGCCCGTGAACAGCCCGGCGGCGTTCGCGGTGCTCTGGCCGTGCCGCAGCACGATTAACACCCCCGTTTCACGCACGGTGACCAGCCCTGTTCGAGTCTCAGCCGGCGGATGCCTCAGCCGTCGCGGATCTTCCGCCGCTAATTCAGGCTACAGCCCCGCAGTGACCACCGCCCGGCGGGGAGTGGCCGGGTTGAGCGGGAGCGACTCTCGCGGAAGGGGGTGGGCTCAGAAGCCGAAATCGCCGCCGCCGAAATCGCCGCTGCCGGAGTCGCCGCCGGAACCCGCGTCGCCGCCGGAATCGCCGCCGGAGTCGCCGGAACCGGAGTCGGCGCCCGAGGCATCCGCGCCGCCGGAGTCCATGGGCAGGAAGGCGCTCATCAGCGTCGACGCGATGACATAGCCCGCCACGGTGCCGAGCAGGGAGCTGCCGACCATGCTGCCGAAGCTCGGCCCGCCCTGGCCCTGGTTGCCGAAGGCGCGGGTGAGGGTGCCGGGCTGGCGCAGCTCCGCCCGGGTGGCCGCCTGGGCCAGTGTTGCCGGTTCGGCGTTCGCCGGGCGCTCGCTGGCGTTGGCGTTCTCGCTCAACTGGCGGAACAGCAGGTCGCGTTGCTCATCGTTCAGTTTGCTGAAGGCCTCCGCGTGCACCTGCTCGATCGTCTCGGGCGGTGCCGTGCGCAGTAGGTACTGATAGCGATCGACGGCGATCTCGTCGTCGGTGCGCTGCGGTGCGGCCGCGCGTCGCTGCTGTTCCGGCTGCTGGGGCTCGGTTCCGAAGAGGCGGTCGAAGAATCCCATGGTGTGCTCCTCTGGCTCGGGTGGTCTGGGGCGTTGGTCCCTACGATTCCACCCGTCGCTGGGTAGGCGCTGGAACCGTGCGCTCAGCGCTGCCGCGCGGCCGCCACGATCACGGCGATGCGGCCCGGAACCGAGTCGTCCTGGAGCGCAGTCACGTCGCCGAGCGCACGACCGGCCACGATATCGCCGAGGAGGCGACGCATGATCTTGCCCGAGCGGGTCTTGGGCAGGTCAGGCACAACGAACACCTCCTGCGGCCGGGCGACGACCCCGATGGCCTGCGTGACGTGCGCGCGCAGCAGCGGCTCGAGGGTGCCCCGGGCGGCCAGCCAGACCGCGGGGTCGCCCAGGTTGCCGCGCTCGCCGGAACCGCTGGTGGCGCGCGGTGCCGCGGCCGGGATCACGAAGGCCGCGATGGCCTCGCCTGTTCTCGCATCCGTCACGCCGACGACGCCGGCCTCGCCGACCAGCGGATGTGCGACGAGCGCCGACTCTATCTCGATCGTCGACAAGCGGTGCCCGGACACGTTGATGACGTCGTCGACGCGGCCGAGGAGCCAGATGTCGCCGTCGTCGTCGTATTTCGCGCCGTCGCCGGAGAAGAAGAAGCCCTGCTTCGCGAACCGGGCCCAGTAGGAGTCGCGGTAGCGCTCGGGGTCGCCCCAGACGGTGCGGGCCATGCCTGGCCAGGTGCCCTCGATCACGAGGTAGCCGCCGGAGCCGAACGGCACCGGCCGGCCGTGGTCGTCGACGACGTGGGTCGTCAGGCCCGGCAGGGCGCGCAGGGCCGAACCGGGCTTGAGCGTGCTGACGCCCGGTAGCGGCGCCATCACGGCGGCGCCGGTCTCAGACTGCCACCAGGTGTCCACGATGGGGGCGCTGCCAGCGCCGATGTTCTCGCGGAACCACACCCAGGCCTCCGGGTTGATGGCCTCGCCGACCGACCCGAGCAGACGGATGCTGGACAGGTCGAACTCGCTCGGCAGCCCTTCCGGGAACCACGTCATCAACGTGCGGATGAGTGTTGGCGCCGTGTAATAGGTGGTCACCCCGTAGCGCTCGATGATCTCGAGGTGCCGGCCCGGATGCGGGGTGTTCGGCGTTCCCTCGTAGATCACCGAGGTGGTGCCGTTGGAGAGCGGCCCGTAGTGCACATAGCTGTGAGCGGTAACCCAGGCCAGGTCGGCCGTGCACCAGTGCACGTCGTCGTCCTTGACGTCGAAGACGGCCCAGTGACTCCAGGAGGTGTGCGTGAGGTACCCGCCGCTGGTGTGCACGAGCCCCTTCGGAGTACCCGTCGTGCCCGAGGTGTAGATGATGAACAGCGGGGTCTCCGCGTCGAAGTACGCGGGTTCGTGCACGGGGGAGGCGAGGTCGACGCTGTCGTGCCACCAGACATCCCGGCCCGGCGTGAAGGGGATGTCGGGGGTCAGGTCGCCGGTGCGGCGCACCACGAGCACGTGCTCGATCGAGTCCACGCCCGCGACGGCCTCGTCGGCCGCGGCCTTGACCGGCACGGCCTGACCCCGGCGGAACTGGCCGTCGGTGGTCACGAGCAGCTTCGCGCCGGTGTCCTCGACCCGGAACCGCAGCGCCTCGGCGGAGAAGCCGCCGAAGACGAGCGAGTGCACGGCGCCGAGGCGCGCGATGGCGAGGGTGATGATGATGGTTTCGAGGATCACCGGCAGGTAGAGCACGACCCGGTCGCCCGGCACGATGCCGAGGTCGGTAAGCGTGTTGGCGGCGCGGTTCACCGCGCGTTCGAGTTCGGCATAGGTGATCGTTCGGCGGTCGCCGGGCTCTCCCTCGAAGTAGAAGGCGACCTTGTCACCCTTGCCGGCGGCCACGTGCCGGTCGACGCAGTTGACGGCCACGTTGAGCTTGCCGCCCGCGAACCACTCGGCGCGTGGAATGGAGAGCACGCCGTCGGCGTCCGCCCTGGCCGGCTGCCAGGTGTGGTCGGTGTGCCACGGCTCGGCCCAGTCGAGGCGGTTGGCCTGCTCGGCCCAGAACGCGATCGGATCGGCGGCGGCCCGGTCCCACCAGGTGGCGTCGACGTTGGCCTGCGCCGCGAAGGCGGCCGGGGCCGGGTAGCGCCGGGTTTCGGTCAGGAGATTACGGATGGTGGCGCTCGCCGGATCGAACGGGGCCGGCATCGGCGTCAGGCCCATTTGCGGTTCGCCCAGCGCTCGAAGAGGCCAACGGCGGCATCCGTCAGTTTGCCGAGGATGGCGAGCAGGATGATGGCGAGCAGGATGCGGTCGATGCGGCCGTTGTTCTGGGAGTCGATCAGCAGGAAGCCCAGCCCCATCGAGGAGGCGATCAGCTCGGCGGCCACGAGGAACAGCCAGGCCTGGGCCAGAGCCAGCCGCAGCCCGGAGACCACGGCGGGGATCACCGCGGGCAGCTGCACGGCCGTGAACAGGCGCGCCCTGCGCAGGCCGAACGCGCGGCCCGCCTCCACGAGCTGACGGTCGACGTGCCGCAGCGCCGCAGACACGGTCGTGTAAACGGGGAAGAAGGCGCCGATGGCGATCAGGGTGAGCTTGGACTCCTCGCCGATCTTCAGCCAGAGGATGAGCAGGGGAACCCAGGCGAGCGACGGCACCGCCCGGATGGCGCCAAGGGTAGGGGCGAACAGTACGTCGGCGGCCCGGGACAGGCCGACCAGGGCGCCCAGGGCGATGCCCAGGGCGGCGCCGACGGCGAAACCGATGAGCACTCGCTGGGTGGAGATCGCCGCGTACTGGCCGAGCAGCCCGCTCGCGAACAGGTCGACGCCGGCCTGCCAGACCATCGCGGGGGAGGGCAGTTGGGCCATCGTGAACACGCCGAGCGCGGTGGTGAGCTGCCAGGCCGCGAGGATCAGGACCGGCAGGACCGCTCCGCCGCCGAGGGCGATCCAGCCGCGCGAGGCGAGCGGCCGGCGCGGGGCACGCGCCGTGCGGGCGGCGGGGGCGGATGCAGCGAATGCGGTGGCGTCGGGCACGGTCCGGGCCGACGTGCGCGGCAGCGTGCGGGGCACAGTCTCGGTCATGGTCGCGTCCTCTCGGTGGGTGGCGCTGGTGGGGCCGGGGTGCTGGGTGCAGGGGGGTGTTCGTGGTGCGGGTGTCCGGGGCGGTTGCCCGCCCCGGACGGCGCTACGGTAATTCCTGATTACTCCGTGACGACCGACGGGTCGGCCTTCGTGGCGAAGCTGTCGTTGACGATCGTGTCGAGGGCGTCGTCGATCTGGCTCTGCGCTGCCACGTCACCGGCGGCGACGAAGGTCGGGCCGATCTTCTTCAGCACCGTGAGCTGGGCCTTGCCGGGCACGTTGTCCACGTCGAGGTTGGAACGCTCGGTGATCACCGTGGTGGCCACGGCGAGGTCGAGGCCCGAGACGCCGGCCAGGATCTCGGCGGTCTGGTTGGGGTTCTCCAGCGCCCAGGCGCGGGCGTGCTCATAGACGTCGACGACGGTCTGGGCCACATCGGGCTTCTCGGTCAGGAAGCTTTCGGTGGCGTTGAGGAACCCGTAGCTGTTGAAGTCGACGTTGCGGTAGAGCAGCTCCGCGCCGGCAGCCTCGGCACCGGCCATGATCGGGTCGAGTCCGGCCCAGGCGTCGACCGAGCCGTTCTGGAGGGCAGCCCAGCCGTCGGCGTGCTGCAGGTTCTGCACGGTCACGTCGTCGAGGGTGAGTCCGGCCTCCTCCAGAGACTGGAGCAGGAAGAAGTAGGGGTCGGTGCCCTTGGTGGCGGCGATCTGCTTGCCCTTGAGATCGGCGACGTCGGTGATCGCGGAGTCGCCGGGAACGACGAGGGCCGCCCACTCGGGCTGCGAGAAGATGTCGATGACCTGGATCGGCGAGCCGTTCGAGCGGAACAGCAGCGCGGCCGAGCCGGCGGTGGAACCCACGTCGATGGCATTTGCGCGCAGTGCCTCGTTGGCCTTGTTGGAGCCGGCCGACTGTACCCAGTTCACGGCGATGTCCTGGTCGCTGAGGGCATCCTCGAGCCAGCCCTGGTCCTTGATCACCAGGCTGAGCGGGTTGTAGGTGGCGAAGTCGATGTTGAGGGTGCCGCCGGTGGTGACGGTGGTCTTACCCGCTTCGGCGGCCTCGGCCGGCTCGGCGACCGGCTGGTTTTCACCCGCGACGCAGCCGGTGAGCAGCAGGGCGGCGGCGGTTGCGACGGCAAGGAGTGCGATTCGTGTGGTGGAGCGGTGCTGTGTCATCGGGATCTCTCAGTTGATTGGGCAGCGGATGCTGCACCCGGTGTGGGAAAGCGGTGGTGAAAGCAGTGCGGTTGTGAAGTGGTGAGGCAGAAAAGTCAGTAGGGGAAGGCCGGGATGGTAGAGGTCGCGGCGAGCCCGCGTGCCTCGCCGTGGCGGTCGATGCCGAGCCCGGCGAGAAGTCGTCCGCGCAGTTCGGCGAGTTCCGCCGAGCCGCGGTCGCGGGGGCGGGCCCCGGGAACGGTGAGTTCCTGCACGATGGTGGCGCCGGCGCCGGCGCCGGCGCCGGCGCGGGTGCCGTTGTCGGGCCGGCCGAGCAGGATGATCCGGTCGGCCAATTGCAGCGCCTCGTCGACGTCGTGCGTGACCAGGAGGACCGTCGTCGGCGCCTGAGCGTGCACGTCGAGCAGGAGGTCCTGCATCTTCAGGCGGGTGAGCGCGTCGAGGGCGCCGAACGGTTCGTCGAGCAGCAGAACGCCCGGGTTGCGGGCCAACGCCCGGGCGAGGGAGGCACGCTGCGCCATCCCGCCGGAGATGGCCTGGGGGCGGTGGCCGGCGAACGCGGCCAGACCGACCAGCTCGATCAGTTCGGCGACGCGGGCGCGGCCGGCGGCCCGCGGGGTGCCGCGGGGCAGTCCCAGTGCGACGTTCTCGGTGACGGTGCGCCAGGGCAGCAGGCGCGGCTCCTGAAATCCGACCGCGCAGCGCGGGTCGATGCCGGCGACGGGCGAGCCGTCGATTCTCACCTGGCCGATGGTCGGGGAGTCGAGGCCGCCCGCGATGCGGAGCAGAGTGGACTTGCCGCATCCGCTCGTGCCCAGAATCGCCAGCACCTCGCCGGGCCGCACCGTGAGGGAAACGTCGCGGAGTACCGGGGGTAGGGCGGTGGCCCCGCGGGTCGTGGCAGGGGCGAACGTGCGGCCGATCGCCTCGAACTCGACTGTGCAGGCCGAGTTTCCGGTCGTGGTCGTGGCCGTGGATCTGGACGCCGCGCCGCGCACGGACGCCGGATCGGCGAACGCCTCGTGTGGTGCGGCGCGGTGCGGCATGGGCGGCTTTCGGTCGAGGGAGGGGAAGAGTTGCTTGACGTTAGCCGAGGGCAGACGGATGCTGCTGGGCCGGCCGCAACCCGACGTAACACGCGGCGCTTCTTCTTGGGATGATGGGGCCATGACTCGAACCGTTTCCGGAGCCCGTGTGCTCATTACCGGTGCCGCCAGCGGCATGGGCCGCCTCTATGCCGAGCGGGCCGTCGCCGAGGGCGCGAAAGCCGTGATCCTCTGGGACCGGGACGCCGGGGCGCTGACCCGTGCGGCCGGCATCCTCGGCGATCGGGCCGGCGAGGGCACGCTCGTTGTCCCGTATGTCGTGGACATCGCCGACCTCGGCGCGATCGCCCAGACCGCCCAGCGGGTGCGCACGGAGGTCGGCGACCCGGACATCGTGATCAACAACGCCGGCATCGTGCGCGGAGCCTTCTTCTGGGAGCACGACAACGGCGCGGACACGCGGCCGACCATGCAGATCAACGCGCTCGCGCCGATGTACATCGCCCGGGAGTTCCTCCCGGCGATGATGGCCAATCGCGGTCGTGCGTCGCGTATCGTGAACATCGCGTCGGCGGCCGGGATGCTCTCGAACCCTCGGATGAGCGTCTATGCGGCGTCGAAGGCGGCCCTGATCGGGTGGGGCGACTCGCTGCGTCTGGAGCTCAAGCAGCAACGGTTCGGGCACGTGAAGGTCACGACCGTCTGCCCCAGCTACATCTCGACCGGGATGTTCGAGGGTGCCCGCGGTCCGCTGCTGACGCCGGTGATGACGCCGGAATACGTGGTCGAACGGGTCTGGCAGGCGATGCTCGCGGGCAAGCCCATGCTCACCATGCCGTGGACGGTCGTGCTCTCGAAGGTGGTCCGCGGTCTGCTGCCGCTGCCCCTGTGGGACGTCGTCGCGGGTCGGGTCTTCGGTGTCTACGGCTCCATGGACAAATTCACCGGTCGCCCCTGACCCGAGCCCCGGTGGTCGAGCCTGTCGAGACCCGGCGACCCGCCCCGCCGCCGCCCCCCACGACGCTGGTCGAGCCTGTCAAGACCCGGGACGAGAGCCGCGCCCTACAGCCCCACCCGCTTGCTCGGCAGTGCGATCAGTGTCTGTTCCGGGTCGTTCTCCACCGGTGGCCGCAGCCAGTGTTGCGTTCCGGTGCGGGTGATCTTCCAGTGCTGGTTGTGTAGCAGTAGGTGGTGCGGGTGGCAGAGCAGTACTTCGTCGGCGAGGTTGGTGTCTCCGCTGTCGGTGAGCCAGTCGTTGATGTGGTGGGCTTCGGTCCAGGCTGGTGATCTGTCGCAGTCGATCCACCGGCATCCGCCGTCGCGCACTCCCATCGCGGCGCGTTGTTTCTCGGTGAAGAGTCGTTCGTCACGGCCGACGTTGATGATTTGGCCGATGTCGTCGAATTTGATGCCGCGGGTGCCGGTGTCGCAGAGCAACCGGTCGATGGTTTCCTGCGAGATGGGGACCGGGTTGCCTTCGATCTGCCCGTGAGCGGCGGGTTCGACGGGACCCGGCGCCGCGGGTTCGGCTGTGAGGGCTTTCTCGGTCACGATCACGCGCACCGCCGGGCAGCGTCCGCGTTGACCTGCTCGGTGCTGCGCGGGTCGTCCTGCATTTTTTGGGCCCAGACGGCGCGTTCCGGGTCGACGAAGCGCACTCCGCCGCGGCGCGGGCCCGTGATCGAGTCGAAGGTGGAGAGCACAAACTCGCCGTCTTCGGGCGCGAACAGCCCGTTCAGGCGCACGTTGCCATTGCTCAGCCGGTAGACCTTCAGGTAGCGGTCGTCGTGGGCCTGCTTCTCGCGGGCGGTGATGCCGGCCTGATCGAGCCGGTCGCGCATCCGGCGGGCCCGTTTGAAGACCTCGTCGGCATTCAGTGACGGTGCCTCGGTGAGGAGCGCCGCGAGGGCCACCCGGAGCTTCTCCGCGGTGACTGCCGCGTCGATCTGGCCGAGCCCGGCCCGGATAGCCTCGGCCGCGTCAACCGAGAGCGTGCCGGCGGTGACGCCCCGGGCGACCGGCGCCTGCCAGGGCACCCTCGCGGTGAACGCCGCGACGTCGACAGCATCCGCGACGTCGACAGCATCGGCGTCGGGCGTCGGGCGTCGGGCGTCGAGAGCGTCGAGAGTGCCTCTTCGACCAGCTTGTCGGCCGCCTCGGTGTCGGCCATCATCGTGCCGACCGCGACGAGCTTGTAGGCGTCACCTTTGGATGAGCCGGTCCAGTTCTGGATCAGGGCCTCGGGCGAGAGGAACCCCTGCTGCGCGGCCAGCCCCGAGTGGCCAAGTTCCGGGCGGGACCGGCGGGCGATGGTTGCGGCCATCAACGCGGCATAGGTGTCGAGCAGACGCCGCGCGCAGGCGATCCGCTTCTGACCGGCCAAAGCCTCGGCGTCGGGAAGAGCCGCGAGGTCGGCGCTCGAGGAGCCCAGCAGGGCGACGGCGTCGGCCGCCTGCCTGAGGTCATCCGCGAGTTCGTCATGTTATGAGGATAACTTAAGGAGCACACGTAGTCGAGTGTCACTCATCTTTTGTGGATAAAAGTTTCGTATCTTTGTTCAACCGCCCGGCTGTTTGGCCGCGCGGCGCCACCGAGTCAGCGCTGAGCCCGCGGCCTGACCGGCAGCAACGCTCGGTACCGTGGCGCAGGTTGGGGACCGCGGCGGAGCCTCTCACGTGCGCCCGCTTTACCGAACGCGTGCCGGGAGGTGCGGTGTGGCACGGGAGCCCTGAAGACTGACTCGCCGGTTCTCGACGGGCTTGACCGCCGACGGGGCCGCGACTTCGAGGCGCAGACAGGCCCAGGCCCAGGACTGACGCGGGTCGCCCCGCCGACAGGTCCGCTACCGGCAGGTCTGTGACTTTCGGATGGATCCGTCCGAGTTCTAGCAGACCCAGAAGGGTGCCGTCTCTGTAGGTATCTCGCTGAATCTCCATGGTCTCCTTCGCGCCGTACCGGGCATGCTACTTCGCTGCACTGTTTCTCCGGGCTCGTTGACAGCGGCCTTCGCGGGGACCTAGTATGAAATCGTTTCCATGGAAACGATTCCACGACTACATCGGTACCCGCACGAACACGAAGAGGTGAGAGATGGTTGCCATCACGATCAAGGATGTCGCCGCCCTGGCCGGCGTCTCCGTGGCCACGGCCTCCCGGGTCCTGTCCGGCAGCCCGGCCACCTCGCCCGCGGCTCGGGCCGGCGTCGCCGCCGCGGCCGCCCAGCTCGACTACCGGCCCAACGCCCAGGCCCGCGCCCTACGCAGCACCCACACCGAGTCCATCGGCCTGCTGGTGTCGGATGTGCGCAACCCCTTCTTCGCCGACCTCGCCCACACGGTCGAACAGGCCGCCCTGGCTGCCGGCTATGTCACGCTGCTCGGCAACGCGAATGAACGCAAGGAACAGCAGGACCGGTACCTGGACACCCTGATCTCCAGGCGAGTGGACGGCATCGTCGTGGCACCGCTCGGGGACGGCAGCGGCAGCATCCGTTCGCTGATCGAACGCAAGATCCCGACCGTCTTCGTGGACCGCACCGTGGACGGCCTCGATGTGCCGAGCGTGACCACGGACAGCGAAACCGGCATCCGCCAGGCTGTTGCACACCTGGCCGCGGCCGGCCACACCCGCATCGGCTACATCTCGGGCCCGCAGGCCATTTCGACCGGCCGGGACCGGTTCGCCGCCTTCACTCGCGCGGTGGCCGAGTTCGGCCTCAGCCAGGACCCCGACTTGGTCTACTTCGGCGACTTCCAGGCCGCCAGTGGCTCGGCCGGCGTGCACGCGCTGCTCGAACTGCGCCAGCCGCCCACCGCCCTGCTCGCCGCCGACAGCCCGATGGCCGTGGGCGCGATCGCCATTCTTCACAAGCGCGGGCTGCGTATCGGCCGGGACGTGGCTTTGATCGCGTTCGACGACATCGAGTGGTTCGCCCTGCTCGACCCGGCGCTCAGCGTCATCTCGCACAGTGTCGAGGACATGGGCCGGATCGCCGTGAAGATGCTGCTCGAGGTCATTGGCGGAGGCACCCCCGAGTCGGTGGTGCTGCCCAGCGAACTGATCATCCGGGCGTCGTCCTCGGCGCCCATCTCAGGAGTGCCCGATTCACCCGCAGCCGTTTCACCCGCATCCGGGCCGAGCCCGAGGAAGAACTGACATGAGTCAACAACCACTGGTCACCCTGCAGAACGTGGGCAAGACCTTCGGACCGGTGACGGTCATCAAAGACGTCACCGTCAGCGTCTACGCCGGCAAGGTGCAGGTGCTGCTTGGCGAGAACGGCGCCGGCAAGTCCACCCTGATCAAGATGATGGCGGGGGTGTACCAGCCGGACGCCGGCCACATCGTGGTGGACGGGCAGACAGTCACCCTGCCCACCACCCGCGCGGCCGAGGAACTCGGCATCGCCACGATCCACCAGGAACTGAACCTCGTTCCCACCATGAGCATCGCCGAGAACGTGATGCTGGGGCGGATGCCCACCAAGCACGGCCTGGTCGACCGCAGCGCCCTGCGCAATCGGGCGCGTGCCGCCCTCGCCCTGATCGGCCTCGACGTCGACGTGGACACCCTGGTCGGCGACCTCGGCATCGCCCGGCAGCAGCTGGTCGAGATCGCCAAGGCGCTCAGCATCAACGCCCGCATCCTGATCCTGGACGAGCCCACCGCGGCCCTGACCCGCCACGAGACCGAGAGCCTGTTCGCCGTGATGACCGACCTGCGCCGCCGTGGGGTGGGCATGCTGTTCATCAGCCACCACCTTGACGAGATCGCCGAGGTCGGCGACACCGTGACCGTGCTGCGCGACGGCGAGTTCATCGCCGAGGTGCCGGCCTCCACCCCCGAAGACGACCTCGTGAAGCTGATGGTCGGCCGCAACATCGAAGACCATTTCCCGCGGTCGGCCGGCGACGTGAGCCAGGCGACCGAGATCCTCACGGTCGACAAGCTCACCTCGGCCGGCTCGTTCAGCGACATCAGCTTCAGCGTCAAGGCGGGCGAGGTGCTTGGCATCGCCGGGCTGGTCGGCGCGGGGCGCACCGAACTGATCCGCGCGATCGCAGGCGCCGACCGGTACACCTCCGGCACGGTCGCCGTGCGCGGCCGGCAGCTGCCGAACGGCAGCATCCAGGCGGCAATCGCAGCGGGCATCGGGCACGTGCCCGAAGACCGCAAGGGACAGGGGCTGGTGCTCGACGCATCCGTCAACGACAACCTCGGCTACGCCACGCTCGCCGCCACCGCGAAGCTGGGTCTGGTCGACTTCGCCGGCCAACGCAGCCGGGCCGCCGAGGTGGCCATGAAACTGCGCATCCGGATGCATACCATCGACCAGTCGATCGGCGCACTCTCCGGGGGCAACCAGCAAAAAGCCGTGTTCGGCCGCTGGATCATCGCCGCCTCCACGGTGCTGCTCCTCGACGAGCCCACCCGCGGCGTCGATGTGGGCGCCAAGGTCGAGATCTATGAACTGATGAACGCGATCACGGCGGCCGGGGGAGCGATTCTGATGGTCTCCAGTGAACTGCCCGAGATTCTCGGCATGAGCGACCGCATCCTCGTGATGCGCGACGGCCGGATCGCCGGCGAGCTCACCGCCGCCGAGGCCACCCAAGACGCAGTCATGACACTCGCCGCCCGCGATGTCGACGAGAAGTACGAACAGAGATAGGGAAACCACCATGTCCACCACAACCCTGCCGCTCAAGCGCCGCGGTCTCGACTACAAGAAGTTCCTCGCCAACAACGGCGCCCTCGTCGGCCTCGTCGTTCTCTGCATCGCCCTGTTCATCGCGACTCCCGACTTCCTGACCGCGCAGAACCTGCTCAACATCGGCATCCAGGTGTCCACGGTGGCCGTGCTGGCCTTCGGGATGACCTTCGTCATCGTGGCCGGCGGGATCGACCTCTCGGTGGGTGCCGTGGCGGCCCTGTCGGCCATGTCGTCGGGCTGGATGTTCGCCAGCGCCGGCCTCCCCGGCTGGATCGCCCTCCTGGGTGGTCTGTTCGTCGGAGCCCTGGCCGGCACCATCAACGGTTTGGCCAACGCCTACGGCAAGCTGCCCTCGTTCATCGCCACGCTCGCCATGCTCAGCGTGGCCCGCGGACTGACCCTGGTCATCTCCGACGGCCGTCCGATCTCGACGCCGGCCGAGGTCTCCTTCCTCGGCGGCAACCTGGGCCCGGTGCCGATGCCGATCATCATCCTTGTGCTCGCCGCCCTGGCCGCTTCCTTCCTGCTCAACCGGACTGTCATCGGCCGCTCGATGTACGCGGTCGGCGGCAACGCCGAAGCCGCCCGGCTGTCGGGACTGCCGGTCAAGCGCATCCTGGTCACCGTCTTCGCCCTGGCCGGACTATTCGCCGCACTTGCCGGGCTCCTGCTCGCCGGGCGCCTTGACTCCGCGCAGCCGCAGGCCGCGGCCGGCTACGAACTCGACGCTATCGCGGCCGTCGTGATCGGCGGTGCCTCCCTCGCCGGTGGCCTCGGCAAGATCTCAGGCACTTTCGTGGGTGCCCTCGTGCTCGTCGTCATCCGCAATGGCCTGAACCTGCTCAACGTGACGTCGTTCTGGCAGCAGGTTGTGATCGGACTCGTGATCGCCCTCGCCGTGGGCGTCGACGTGCTCCGCCGCAAGACCCGCAGCAGCTGACCAGGCCGGCGGCCGACATCCGTCACCCCCTCTACCTTTCTCCTCACCCATCAATAACCACAAAGGAATACACAATGAAGTCCTCCTCGTTTCGCAAAATCGCGGCGCTGACCGCCACCGCCGCCCTGATTCTGGTGGGCACTACGGCCTGCGGCCGTGGTGGCGGGTCTGAGGCGTCGGGCACCAAGATCGTGCTGGCCGTCTCCACCCTGAACAACCCGTTCTTCGTGGAACTGCGCGACGGCGCGCAGGCTGCCGCCGACGAGGCCGGCGTGCAGCTGAACATCGTCGACGCCCAGAACGACTCGGCCACGCAGGCCAATCAGCTCGCCACCGCCGCCTCCGGCAGCACCAAGGCCGTCATCGTGAACCCGGTGGACTCCGACGCCGCCTCCTCCGCCGTGAACGACCTCCTCAGCGCGGGTATTCCGGTCATCGGGGTCGACCGCACGGTCAACGGCGCCGACCTGAACTCACTCGTCGCCAGCGACAACGTGGCCGGTGGCCGTCAGGCTGCCGACGCCCTCGCCGAGGCCATGGGCGAAACGGGCAGCGTCATCCACCTGCAGGGTGTCTCCGGCACCTCGGCCAGCCGTGACCGCGGCCAGGGCTTCGAAGAGGGCATGAAGGCCTACCCGAACATCACCGTGGTCGCCAAGCAGACCGCCAACTTCGACCGCGCCGCCGCGCTCGACGTGACCACGAACCTGCTGCAGGCCAACCCCGGCGCGACCGGACTCTTCGCTGAGAACGATGAAATGGCGCTCGGCGCCATCCAGGCGCTCGGGTCGCGGGCCGGCACCGAGGTCGCGGTCGTCGGCTTCGACGGCACGGCAGACGGACTCGCCGCCATCGAGGCAGGCACCCTGGTTGCCACCATCGCTCAGCAGCCGGCCGAACTCGGCAAGCTCGCCGTTGAACTGGCCATCAAGGCCATCGCCGGCGACACGATCGAGAAGACCGTTCCGGTCGAGGTCGTCTCCGTCACGAAGACGAATGTCGGCGACTTCGCCAAGTGAGTTACTCCGCCAGCACGGTCGTCGTCGTCGGGTCGATCAACGTCGACCAGCTGATCACCATCGAACGCCACCCGCTGCCCGGTGAGACCCTCATCGGAACGTCGATGGAGTTCCTCCCCGGAGGAAAAGGAGCCAACCAGGCCGTCGCGGCCGCTCAGCTGGGCGCCGCGGTGATTATGGTCGGCCTGGTCGGCCGGGATCCGCAGGCCGAGGTCGCGACTGCGATCCTGACCCGCTCCGGAGTGAACTTGTCGAATGTGCGCGCGGTGGACGGCCCGACCGGCCTGGCACTCGTCACGGTCGCCGCCGACGGCGAAAACACCATCGTGATCATCCCCGGCGCCAACGCACTGCTGGGCGCGGAGGCCGTTGAGGCCAGCGCGACCGTCATCGCGGAGGCCGCCGTGGTGGTGCTTCAGGGTGAGATTCCCGCGGAGGGCATCGTGGCGGCAATGCGGCTGGCCACCGGCCGGGTGGTGCTGAACCTGGCGCCCGTGATCGAACTGGATGCCGCGAGCATCCGTCGGGCCGACCCGCTGGTCGTCAACGAGCACGAGGCTGCCCTCGTGCTCGCGCAGCTCGCCCCGAAAATGGTCATCCCCACCGAGGACGCCGAGCTCGTCGCCCGGCTCCTCGACTGGGGCGTTCCCTCGGTCGTGCTCACCCGCGGTGCGAAGGGCGCGATCTGCGCCGACCGGGACGGTACCCACAGTCTGGCGTCGCCACGGGTCGTTGCCGTGGACAGCTCGGGCGCCGGCGACGCATTCGTCGGCGCCCTCAGCGCGCAGCTCGCGGCCGGGTCGAGCCTGTCCGAGTCCGTGCGCCGGGCCGTGCGCGTGGGTGCCTTCGCAGTGCAGTCGCGCGGCACGCAGACGTCGTATCCCTCCCTGGCCGACGAGCTGCCGCTGGTACGCGCATGAAGCGCCGCGGCATCCTGAACGCCGACCTCTCCGGCGCCCTGGCCCGCCTCGGGCACACGGATGTCGTTCTCCTCGCGGACTGCGGCATGCCGATCCCGGCCGGCGTTCCCGTGATCGACCTGGCGCTTGTGCATGGTGTGCCGCGCTTCGAGCAGGTGCTTGACGCCCTGCTCGAGGAGATGGTGTTCCAGCGCTGCGTGGCCGCGGAGGAGGCAAAAACCGCCCCCGCCGGGGTCTGGCTGGCCGACCGGTTCGACGCGATCGAGTACATCAGCCACGCCGAGTTGAAGGACCTGTCGGCCTCGGCGAAGCTATTCATCCGTTCGGGGGAGGCGACGCCGTTCGCGAACGCGGCGCTGGTCTGCGGCGTCTCGTTCTAGACGTCTCGTTCTAGGCGTCTCGTTCCCGAACGAATTGGTTCACACCGAACCCGGTTGAGCTACGGGTGACGGATGCCCCGGCCGGCCAGCACGGCCCGGTAGCCCTCGCGGTAGGTCGGATAGCTGAACGTGAAACCCGTGCCCAGCAGCAGATGGTTGCGGAGGCGTTTGTCGCCTCCGCGCTGGCTGTCCCGCGGGACGGGCCGAGTGGGCGCGGCAGTCGTTGTGCCGGGAGCGCCGGGTGCCTCAGGCTTAGGGGCCGGCAGTCCAAGCTCCTCGGCAAGGAACGCCAGCACCTCACCGCCGCGCACCGGCGCGCTGTCGACGCCGAGATAGAGGGTCGCCGGTGCTTCCTCCCGCAGCATCAGGTGCACGATCGCGGCCGCGGCATCATCCCGGTGGATGCGGTTCGTGTGGCGGGCCGAGGCCGACGCGGTGGTGCGGCCGCTCCGCACCTGGGTGATCAGGCGCTCCCGGCCGGGGCCGTAGATGCCCGACAGGCGGAAGACGACAGCCGCGGGGATGCGGGCGTGCAGCATCCGTTCGGCCTCGAGCAGAATGGCGTCGGTGCCCGGCCGCGGGTTGGCCGGCGTCTGCTCGTCGACCCAGCTCTCGTCGGACACGTCGTAGACGGCGGTCGACGACACCAGCAGCACGCGGCGGGGCGTGACGTCGGCCTCGTCGAGCGCGTCGAGGAGGTTCTGCAGACCGTCCACGTAGGCCGCCCGGTAGACCGCGGGGCTGGGGTTGCCCGCGGCGATCGCCACGATCACGATCTCGGTGTCGGCCGGCACGACCGGCTTGTGCGCGCTGAGGTCGACGGACTGGCCCTCGATACCGGCGGGGAGAACGGCCGCGTTGCGGCGCAACCCCACCACCCGGTGCCCGAGCGCCGCGAAACGCAGGCCCACCTCCGTGCCGAGGTCCCCGCATCCTGCAATGAGTACCTTCATCTCGCTCCTCTTGTCTGCTTCCAACGCTAGCGGCACTCTCTGAACGCTGACAGTCGACGCAGTAGGCTCGGTGGGTGAGCGAATCATTCCGCAGCATGCTGCGTTCCCTGCCGGATTTTCCCGTCGATCTGCCGATTTTCGACCCGGCGTCGGCGCCACTCGACCCGGCTGTACTGTTCCGGTCGTGGCTTGATGAGGCCCTCGCGGCCGGGGTTTCCCAGCCGCACGCCTTCAGCCTGGCGACCGTCGGCGCCGAGGGCATGCCGTCGTCGCGCATGCTCATCCTCAAGAATCTCGACGCCGAGGGCTGGCACTTCGCCACCTCGCGGGCGTCGCGCAAGGGCCGGGAGCTGACGGAGCATCCGTTGGCCGCGATGAATTTCTTCTGGTCGGCGCTGGGCCGCCAGGTGCGCGTGGTCGGCCCGGTCGCCGAGTTGTCGACGGATGCCTCGGCGGCCGACTGGTCCGAACGGCCCGGCGCCGACGGATCAGAGAACCCCACCTGGCAGCTGTACGCCCTGCGCCCGGTCGAGGTCGAATTCTGGCAGGCCGACCCCGGCCGCCGGCACGTGCGCCACCGCTACCTGATTCCCGCCGAGGGCTGAGCGCGCTCGGGCTGAGGGGGACTACTTCCAACGGCGGGCGGACCCGGTGAGGAACCGCACATAGCCGACCAGTGACGCGTAGGAACACAGCACCTGGTCGCCGAGCAGATAGGCCAGGTAGCCGAACCGGTTGCGTCGCATTTCCAGACCGAGCGGACCGAAGACCCGGCGGCTCTGGAACATGCGCAGACTTCCGTAGGTCACCAGGGTGATCGGAAGCACGGCCAGCGCCCAGATCGAGACCACGGCCGTGTTGCCGAAGACGGCGAACAGCACGAGGCCGGGCACCCAGAACAGCCCGTCCACTCCTGCATGCGGGTGGGCAGGTTGATGCGGGAGTTGCGCACGAGAACCGCGCCGGCCACGGCAACAGTGTCTGCCGGGGCGGATTCAAGCCGGGAGATCAGGTGGCGCGGGGCCTTCCGGTGCAGCAGCGTGTCCGCGTCGACCGTGATCAGATAGGGCGTGGTCACGTGGGTCAGTGCGGAGTTCAGCGCGTTCGACTTGCCGGGGACAGGTTGCCGCACGACCAGCAGGTCCACGTCGGATTCGATGGCGGCGACGTTGGCGAACCGCGCCGTAGCGTCATCGGAGCCGCTGTCGGCGAGGATCACCGTCACCTCGCCGGCGTAATCGCTCCCGCCGATGCAGCGGATCGCCTCCCGGAGACCGTCCTGCTCGTTTCGGGCGGCCACGATGATGGTCAGGGGGGTGACCGGATCGGGGACCCGGAACGGCGGCTGGCGATCCAGCAGGAGCGACAGGCTCAGAAACGCCACCACGAAGCCAGGCAGGAATGCCACCAGGGAGACGATGATCCACGCCGCCGGTTCGCCGGTCAGGCGGGTCAGGTCCTGGATCCACGGCAGCGAGATCCAAACGGATGCGTCGGTCCAGCTGAGCGCGAACAGAACGGACAGCCAGAACTTCACGGCGACGGAGAGGCAGAGCCGGCGCCCGGGCGTCCGGTGGAGGGCAGCGGGCTCAGTGCACGCTGTCGGCGATGCCGGCGGTGCCGGCGCGGTTGGAGCGCGGGCATGTGAGCCCCAGGTGCGGGCTGTGTGACTCACGGCTGCGGCATCTGTCCCCCGGGTTGTTACTACAAACGTACGCCGCGACGGGCCCGCTGAGGAGTTGCCGAAGACACCAGTTCGGAGAGCTAGAAGTCCTCGTAGGTGAAGGCCTCCTCGGCGAGAAGCTGGGTCCAGGGCTCCGGTCGTTGGGAGCGGACTTGTTGCAGCGTGACGGTCGAGTTCGGGGTGATCAGAAGCGTAGTCAAGAACCCGGCGGAATTGATCACATTGATGAATCCTCCACCGCGCTGCACCGCGTCGGCCACGGAGGTTTTCCATGCTGCCAGGTCATCGTCGGTGTCGACAACGTAACGGTCGCCATTCACGGTCAGACGGTACTCGTTCATGGAAATAGACCCTGTCTCTCAGCGGACCCTGAAGCGCCACGTGGTGGTTCAGCAGAGATCGGACGATGCCCTAAGAATTGGCGTCGGAGAGTAATATATAGCGATCAGTTTGAATTTCAAACTATTTTATGTTGGAAGATGATGCACGTCGTCGATAGGGTGGAGGCGGAAATGTGCCGCAGATCCAGCTGAGTACTTTTCGTTGATGTCGGGAGGAAACCATGTTCAAGGAAAGTGGCTCCGTCCAGGTTCTCGAGGGTGTTGCTGCTGCGGTGGTCGTTCTGCTTCGAGCGCTGGACAAGACGCGTGCCGGGATGGCGGCGAAGGATGGCTTCACGGGTTCTGAGATACGGGTTCTTTTTCGAATTTCGGAAGCGGGCCGGGTGACACCGAAGATTTTGGCCGGTTCCACGGATCTCTCGATGGGTGCGGTCAGCGCGATCTCTGACCGGTTGGTCGCCCGGGATGTCGTGCGCCGAGTTGCCAACCCGAATGACCGGCGGAGCCTGTTCCTGGAGCTGACTGCGACGGGCGAGACGCTGATGGATAGCATCTACGGTGATTTTCGTGCACGGATCGGCGAAGCTCAGAGGAAAATGTCGTGTGCTGAACAGGAGCTGCTCGAGGCGCAGCTGCTGAATATCGCTGCGGCGCTCGGCTACGACCTGGAAGAAAGACTTGCTGGAACTCAAATATCGGTCGTGAAGGCTTCTTGAGCCTCCCGTTTCGGACGTGGCGGGGTACGTTCGGAAAATGACTTGGCCACGTTTGAAAAGGAGCAGCAGCGAGAATCGCAGGAGGGATTGCCATGCGTGATCAATTCGCGGTTGCCGAAAAGGCATTGTCCGCTTTGACAGGCAGCGAGTCCCGTCTGTTCGAGCCGTTCCTGGGGGTACTGCCAGTGGATGGCGTGTCAATCTCGACGTTCGGTGACTTTCTCCCTGATGAGACAATCTCGGCGAGCGACGCCCAATCGATGCGGCTGGACGAGCTGCAATTCGATCTGGGCGAGGGTCCGAGTTGGGATGCTCTAGAAACCGGGGCGCCGGTCTTCGAGCCGAACATTCGCGAACGACCGAACCGGGTTTGGCCGGCGTTCTCGGAGGCAATCATCGCCGATGATCTGGGCGCGCTTTTTGCTTTTCCTTTGTCGTTGGGGCCGTTGCGCATCGGGGCGATCGACCTGTACACGAGTCGGCCCAGTCATCTCAGTGATCTGAATATCCAGCACACTGCAGCCCTCGCGACCGTCGTCAGCCGGCTCGTTCTCGCCCGTGCCATCCGGCTGTCCCAGAGCGACATTAAGGGTGAAACCGACACGCGCAAACAATTCTCCCGACGTGAGGTGCATCAGGCCACAGGCATGGTGCTGGCCCAACTGGGGATTTCTGCCCTGGACGCCCGTCTGATCATCCAGGGCCATGCCTTCGCCGTCGGCCGATCTGTGCAGGAGATCGCGGAGGAGATCATCGACCGGCGATTGACTTTTGCGGTGAATGAAAACCAGATCGAAGGGTCTCATGATTGATGAAACGAGAGAAGACCGCCTGATCGAAACGTTCGCGACCCTAGCTGACACCCTGGTTGCCGGTTATGACGTGGTGGAGCTCCTCCAGACACTGGTGGAGAGTTGCGCCGGGCTCTTCGATATTGCGGCGGCAGGTATTCTCTTGGCCGACGAAAACGGAGAGCTCGAAGTTGTCGCTTCCACCAGCGAAGCCAGCAGGCTTGTCGAGGTGATGCAACTGAGCGCTCGGGCGGGCCCGTGTGTCGAGTGTTTCATTACCGGGTCGGTCGTGTCCCTGCCGGACGTGGAGGACAGCCCGCTCGCGTGGCGGCGGTTTCGGGACAGTGCCAGGGAGCAGGGTTTCGCTGCGGTCCATGCGATTCCGTTGCGGCTGCGTGAGACTACCATCGGCGCCCTCAACTTGTTGTCCACTGTTCCCGGCGCCCTGCGTCAACAGGATGTGCGCGCGGCCCAGGCGTTGGCCGATGTGGCCACGATCGGGATTCTGCAGGAACGCACGCTCCGAGAAAGCAACTCGGTGCGGGAGCAATTGACGATTGCGTTGAACTCCCGAGTCCTCATCGAGCAAGCCAAAGGCGTGATCTCGCATTCCCGCGGAGTCTCGATGGAGGACGCATTCGCGTTGCTGAGGAATCACGCTCGCAGTAACCACTTGTTGTTGTCCCAGGTTGCTCAGGGGCTGGTCGACCAGACCCTTGTCATCTAGGCGGGAGACCCCCGCGCCTCTCAGAGCGCCTGAATCCTCCAGGAGCGCGAAATTCCCTGCTTGATTTCTGTGACGAACACCCTCTGAAATACGACTACATATTAAGAGATTCTCGCTGAAGACAGATTCTGTCTCGGCGGGACACGCTCCGATCGCGTCCACTCCATCGATTCTCCTGTGACGCGGCTGAGCGAAGTCGTCCTGACTCTCTGAGGTTCATATCTGTATCAGTAGAGGAGATATCAACATGGCAACATACGACTCATCCGGTTTAAACATGAATCGAAACATCGACGACCACGGCTCCGATGCTGCGGTATCCGCGGGCGATGGGGCGACCAACCGCCACGAGGTCGCCGACCGTGATAAGGCCGTCGGCCGCGACGAGGCCCGCTTCGGCGGGATCAAGTGGGGATCGGCTTTCTTCGGCTGGCTCACCGCCACCGGGACCGCGGTGATCCTCACCGCCCTGTTCGCTGCGGTCGGAGCCGCAGTCGGCCTGGGCGGGGCCGATTCCACAGACCAAGCTGCCGGAACTGCTGCCGAGAACGCCGGCACCATGGCACTGGTCGGAGCGATTGTGCTCGCGGTTGTGGTCTTCGTGTCATATTTCTGCGGCGGCTACGTCGCCGGTCGGATGGCCCGCTTCAACGGAATCAAGCAGGGAATCGCGGTCTGGGTCTGGGCGATCGTGATCGCTGCCGTCGCCGGGATCCTCGGGGTCATTGCCGGCGGTGAACTCAACGTTCTGGGGAACCTGAACAGCTTGCCCAGCATCCCGCTCAATCCGGACGGTCTCACGGCAGGCAGCATCATCACCGCGATCGTCATCGTCCTGATCAGCCTCATCGGCGCAATCGTCGGCGGACTCGCCGGCATGCGGTTCCACCGCCGCGTCGACCGCGAAGCACTCGGCCGCTGACGGCCAGCACCTAACACTCATATCCGACACCTGCACCGGGCGGCTGGGCGGGCGCAGGTCTGCCCACCCGCTACCGCACTCTCGTACCCAAAATTTTAAACAGAAATGAGACCGCCATGGCGCGCCTGCTGAAGTACATCCCCGTAATCCTGACCGTGGTCACCAAGTACCTGCGCAGCCCGCAGGGGAAGGCCGCGATGCAGAAGGTTCGCTCGTCGCGCCGCCGGCCGAAGAACGTCGGCAGTACCCGCCCGGGATACTGAAGAAATCCGTCTGCGCCGCGACCACCGGCCCTGCACCTGGCAGACGCCGCTGACGGTGACGAAAACTGGGAAGAAGCTGAGACAGTCGACAGCGGTCGGCACTGGAGCATCGCCGGCACCACCCCGGTAGGACCGGCCGACGGCTACTGAGTCCTTGATGCGAGGGGCCTGACAGCCGTGAGGGATCGTGGATTTGGGTTCGCGGCGGTTGTCCGCGAGGTCTGGCAGTGACTTTCCTCGAACGAATTCGACGGAGATTCTGCCCAAATCGCCCACATAGAGCCTGAAATTGCAGTTTTCCGGCAGATTCTCCGTCGAATTGGTTCAACACCGGACACGACGCTCCGCCTGGGCTCAGCCGCGTCCACTCGGTGCAGTCAGCTCTGACTTTCCGGGAGCGACTCCACCAATCGAATAGGGTCCGCTCACCTACGCCTCGGTCACCTGGCCGTTGTCCACCCGCCAGTGCCGGTCCGTGTGCACGTTGGCCAGCATCCGTCGGTCGTGGGTGACCAGCAGCAGCGTGCCCTCGTAGGACTCGAGGGCCTGCTCGAGCTGCTCGATGGCGGCCAGGTCGAGGTGGTTGGTGGGCTCGTCGAGCACCAGTAGATTGATGCCGTGCGCCTGCAGCAGCGCCAGGCCGGCACGGGTGCGCTCGCCGGGGGAGAGGTCCGCGGCCGGACGGTTGACGTGGTCGGCCTTGAGGCCGAATTTTGCGAGCAGGGTGCGCACCTCGGCCGTGGACAGATCGGGCACGAGTTCCTCAAAGCTGGTGGCGAGGTGCCGGGTGCCATCGAGTTGAGCCCGAGCCTGGTCGATTTCGCCAATGCTGACGCTGGCACCGAGGCTGGCCGTGCCGGCATCCGGAACCTGATGCCCCAACAGCGCGCGCAGCAGCGTGGACTTGCCGGCCCCGTTCGGCCCGGTGATGCCGATGCGCTCACCCGCGTTGACCTGCAGCGACACCGGGCCGAGGGTGAAATCGCCCTGGCGGAGCACCGCGTTGCTCAGCGTGGACACCACCGAACTCGAGCGGGGCGCGGACCCGATCGTAAAGTCGAGCTGCCACTCCTTGCGCGGCTCGTCGACCTCCTCGAGGCGCGCGATGCGGCTCTCCAGCTGCCGCACCTTCTGCGCCTGCTTCTCGCTGGACTCGGCGGATGCCTTGCGTCGGATCTTGTCGTTGTCGGGTGCCTTCTTCATGGCGTTCCGCACGCCCTGGCTTGACCATTCGCGTTGGGTGCGGGCCCGGCCCACGAGGTCGGCCTTCTTCTCGGCAAACTCGTCGTAGTGTTCGCGCTTGTGCCGGCGGGACGTTTCGCGCTCCTCCAGGTAGGAGTCGTAGCCGCCGCCGAAGACCCGGTTCGCCCCCTGGATGAGGTCGAGTTCGAGCACGCGCGTCACGCAGCGCGCCAAGAACTCACGGTCGTGGCTGACGAGCACGACGCCGCCGCGGAGGCCGGTGACGAAGGACTCCAGGCGTTCCAGGCCGTCGAGGTCGAGGTCGTTGGTGGGTTCGTCGAGCAGAACGATGTCGAAGCGCGACAGCAGAAGGGCGGCCAGTCCGACCCGCGCGGCCTGCCCGCCGGACAGAGACGTCATCAGGGTGTGCTCGGCGAGTTCGGTGCCGAAAGTGAGACCGAGGCTGGCGAGCACCACGGGCATCCGTTCATCGAGATCGGCGGCGCCGCTGGCCAGCCAGCGCTCGAGGGCGGCCGAGTACGCGTCGGCCGGGTCGAGGCCGTCGGGTCGCGGGCTCGGTGATGCATCGCCGAGAGTGGATGCCGCGTCGTCCATCTCGAGGGTCGCCTGGGCGCAGCCGGTGCGCCGGGCGATGTAACCGGCCACGGTCTCACCGGGCACACGCTCGTGCTCCTGCGGCAGGCAGCCGACGAAGGCGTCGGCCGGGGCGAGGCTGACGGTGCCGGACTGCGGTTCGGACAGGCCCGCAAGCAAGCTCAACAGCGTGGACTTGCCCGATCCGTTCACGCCGACGACACCCACGACGTCGCCGGGCGCGACGGTGAGGTCGAGGGAATCAAAGAGTGTGCGGTGCGCGTACCCGCCGGTCAGGCCCTTGGCCACGAGTGTTGCGGTCATTCGTCTATTTTCTCAGACTGGCACTGCGGTTGCGCGCGTCACGGCGTGTTGCGAAAGTCTTCAAGAAGAGCGGCTCGACGGATGCCGACGGATGCAGACGGCGGCTCAGGCTGGTACCGGTTCCGCCTGCCTACGGGTCCGAGCGGGCGCCTGTGCTCGGGCTCCGGACGGAGCCTGAGCCTGACCCGGAACAACAACGGCCTCAGCGGCAGCCGGCACGAAAGCCTGAGCCGAAGTCGCAGCGGGTGCGAGGGTGAGGATTCGTTCCAGGAGCAGCGTCGCGGCGTTTCGCCGGATGGACAGCACGACCCGGGCCTCGTGCGGATTCTGCCCGGCAGGCCCCGCGGTGACTGGCCCCCCGGCCGCCGCCTCCACCTTGGCGAAGTGGGTCTGGCCGTGGCGCGGGCCGGCGCTCATGTCCACGCAGATGCGCAGGGTCGGCGCCCGCTCGGCCTCAAGAGCGCCGGTTGCGAAGGCCGCGGCGATGGAGGTATGCAGGGCGAAACGCCGCGTGCTGAACTGCGTGCCGCACTGCGTCAGGCAGGTGCCGAGCATGGCGGCCAGTGCCTGCTGGGTCAGCCCCGAGGCCGAGGCGAGTGCCCGCCGGTGGGTCTCGTCGAAGGTGTGCGGCGCCGTCGCGTCGAGCGGGACCACGGTCACCGGCCAGCTGGCCGCGAAGACGTCCGCGGCGGCCGTGGGGTCGGCGGCGATGTTGCCCTCGGCGAATTTGCCGACGTTGCCGGGCGCGAAGACGGCGCCGCCCATGATGGTGACGCGACGCACGAGCCGGGGAAGTTCCGGGTCGAGGTAGAGGGCCTCGGCCAGGTTCGTCAGCGGGCCGACCGCGATGACCTCCAGTTCGCCGGGATACTCGTGCGCCAGCCGGATCAGCAGCTCCGTGGCGCTGTCGTCGACTGGGTGCCGCCGCGAGCGGGGCAGCAGCACGTCCCCGATCCCGTTGCGGCCGTGCATGTGGGCGGTCCCGCGCCGGGAGATCCCGCTGACGGGCTCCCAGACGCCGACCGCGACCGGGATATCGTCACGCCCGGCGGTAGCGAGCAGGCTCAGGGTGTTCACCGCGGCGACGGCCGGGTTGACGCATCCGCTCACCGTGCCGATCCCGACCAGACGGATGCCCGGTGTCGCCAGCAAGAACGCAAGCGCCATCGCATCGTCGATCCCGGTGTCGCAGTCGAGGTAGATCGGGCGGGGGTGGGGAGCCGTCGTGGGAGTCATCGTTGACCATCCGTTCTCATGGTGCTGGTTCAGGGGTTCAGAAGCGGTGCGGGAGTTCATGCGGCGGGGCGCAGAATCAGGGAGGCCAGGAAGGATGCCAGGGTGAGACCCGCGGAGATCCACAGGGCCGTCTGGAAGCCGGCGACCGTGCCCGCGGCCACGACCGGGGCGACGAGGGCGATGCCGATGCCGATGCCGATGCCGAAGCAGGCGCCGTTCAGGCCGGGCAGGGCCCCGCGGGCCTCGGGCGGCGAGTTGAGCACGGAGACGCCGTTGACCGAACTCTGGAACAGGCCGAGGTAGAAGACGCCCATCACGATGAGCAGGCTGAAAACCAGCCAGCGGTCTATCGCGAACACGGCCAGGCCGACCGTGATCAGGGTGATGACGCCGCTGCTCAGCCGCAGCGCGGTGATCCAACCGATCCGCACGGCGATCCAGCCGGAGAAGATCGCCGCGGTGACGCCGACGAACGCGGTCGGGGTGAGGTAGAGCAGCGCCGACATCGAGGCGGAGAGCCCGTAACCCACCTGATTGTTCTGGCTGAGCAAGACCACGGTGAAGTTGAGCGCGGAGAAGACCCCGGCCAGGGTGAGCACCGTGGACAGCAGGAGCGGCCACACCCGGCGGGAACGCAGCGCGTGGATGGGAATGAGCGGCCGTCGGGTGCGCCTCTCAACGAGCACGAAGACGACCGTGCTGACGACCGCCCCGACGAGGTAACTGAGCGTGAGCGGGTCGGCCCAGCCTGACGACGACGCCTGCGAGATCAGGCTCGTGAGCAGCACTAGAAACAGGGACAGGATGCCGGCACCCCGCCAGTCCATTGACCCGTCCTGGGTGCGCGGATCATCCTGCGGAATGAAGAGTGCGACGCAACTGATTGCGACCAGCCCGAGGCCGAGGGTGAACACGAAGAGGAACCGCCAGCCGATGGTGTCGGTCACGTAGCCGCCGAGAAAGCCGTCGACGCCGAACAGGCCGCCGTTGACCGAGGTGATAATGCCGACCGAGATGCCGAACAGGCGGCTGTTCAGGCGCTCCGAGAGTAGGAGGAAGGAGATCGTGAAGGTGGCGTTGGACGCGCCCTGCAGCACCCGGCCGAGCAGCAGCAGTGGGAGGCTCGGTGCGAGGGCGCAGATGACGGTGCCGATCAGCAGCAGCGTCAGTACGATCACGAGGCTGCGCTTGCGGCCGAGGAAATCGCTCCAGCGGGAAAAGACCATGCCGAAAACGGCGCCGGAAAGGAAGAACACCGACTGCACCCGGGCGACATCCTGCATGCTCTCGCCCAACTGGGCGCCGACGGCTGGCAAGGCGGCGGAGAGGAGGGTGGCATTCAGCTGGAACGTCAGGATCGCCAGGACCAGCGTGCCGATCAACACTCCGGGAGCCCGGGGAGCGCGGGCGCGCCCCATTACGGGAGCGGCTTCGGAGGAAAGCACGAGCATGACACGACTCCTTCATTGGAGCAAACACAAGGTCGACACGCTCAGTGTACATGCTTGTTATACAAGTGCGTAAGATCACACGATAGGCTCGACTCACCGACCAGGGGAGAACGAATGGATCGACGCACGGAGGCGGCCCTGGCAGGTCCGCTCGAGACCAATGGAAGTCTGCCGCTGCGGGTGGCGGTGTACTCGCGCATCACCGAGGCGATCCGCAACGGATCCCTGCCGATCGCCTCCCTGCTCCCATCGGAGTCCGAGCTCGGCACGGCGATGGGCGTCAGCCGCACGGTCGTGCGGGAGGCCCTCATGCTTCTCGAGGAGGACCGCTTCGTGCGCTCGCGCCGGGGCATCGGGCGCTTCGTCGCCGACCGGCTGCCTCACCTCGGGCTGCAGAAGATCCGTCCGATCGAGGAGCTTCTCAGCGAGACCGGACCGACCGTGCACGTTCGCCGCACCCAGACTGCGCTGCAGTCCGCGTCGCCCGCGTTCACTGCGGACGCCATCGGCATCCGCACCGACGAGGCCTCATGGTTTCTCGAGAGCGTCATCACCCGGGAGGGTGCACCCATCGCCCTGATCCAGGAGCATGTGCCGGGAGACCGCCTGAGCCGGCTCGGCGAGGCGGCGGTGGCGGCCGTGTCCGAGGCAGGCGTCGACGCGAACGCCCAGGGTGACGCGGGAGCTGCGGGACACAGTGCGCTCGCCGCGCTGATCGCGGTGCTCGGTCCGATCTTCGGGCCCGGCGAAACCGACATCACGCTCGGTGTTCCCGGTGCCACACGCGGCAAGCTGCTCGGGCTGCCGGCCAGCAGCCCGGTGCTCATCCTCACCCAGACTCTCGACCACGACGGGCGCCCGTTCTATCTCTCGAAGGCCCTGATCAACACCGACTTCGTGCAGCTGACGATCAGCCACGCGGTGCAGTCCTGAGCCGGGCTGCTACCGCAGCGCCGAGATAGTCATCGAGATCGCCTTGAAGTTCGCGATCCGCTGCTCGTAGCGGGCCGCGAGCACGATCAGGATGACGCCGCCCACGCCCAGCCACAGCCACCACGTCACCGCGCCGTGGGCCAGCGAGATCCAGGGCCAGAGCTGCGCCACCGCGTGCAGCATCAGCACGATCGCGCCGATCACGAACGGAGCCTGCAACTTGCGCACGGCACCGACCACGATCACCACGGTGGCAACGAGGCCGAGGCCCACCACCCGCCAGAGCGGGCTCTCGGTGATGTCGAGCAGCACCGACGGAACGAGCAGCACGAGCAGCACGAGCAGCCCGGGAGCAAGCCAGCGCCGGCTGCGCGCGGCCGGCGTGACGTCGAGGTGCAACCAACCGGTGGCCAGCAGGGCGATGGCCAGTGGAACGCTCACGATCTCCACCGTGGCCGGCGCCGCGTACGCGGACCCGGCGACCACGGCGCCGCCGCCAGCCCCGATCGCCACCCAGGCGACCATCCGGCCCAGTCGGCTGTCGTCGTACCAGAACGCCGCCAGGTGCAGCGCGGAGAAAGTCCAGACGAGCAGGATCACCCGGATGGTCGCCAGCGGCTCGTAGCCGAGTGCGGCCACCTCGGCCGCGAGAACCCCGACGGTCGCCAGGACCAACAGGACGTAACCGAGGCGCAGCGCGGGGGCATCCGTCGCTTCGCTGCGGCCCGGGCCGGTACCCTCATCGGTGCGCCGGGTGACGGTGACGAGACCTGTGCCGACGGCCGCCAGGATCAGCGCCGAGGGCAGCAGCCATGCCTCGAGCCGGGTGTCGGGGCCGTTCGGTGCGAGCTCGAGCAGCGGCTGGATGCGGGATGCGGCCGTGAGCACAACCGTGAGCACAACCGTGAGCGCGCCGATGCCGAGGGCCGGCCAGGCGAGGGATGCCCAGCGCGGCCGGACCAGGAGGAGCGCCCCGCTGACGGCGAACGCACCGCCGATGGTCAGGGCCAGCACGGGGCGGAGGAGATCGCCCGTGCCGCCGACCACCGCGCCGGGCAGCAGGGCCAGTCCGGCCGTGATCCAGCGGGCCCGCACGGCGACCGGCGCCTCGGTGTCGGCCGGTCGCGCGCGCCCGGCGAGCACCTGGCCGACGACGATAGCGAGGCCGAGCGGCACGGTCACGAACTCGAACGGTTCGGTGGCTTGCGTCCCCACGGCGCTCATCAGGGCGAACCCGGCCAGCCCCGCCGCAACCCAGCCGACGGCCATGGTCAAGGGCGCGCGCAGCCGCCACGCGGCCAGCACGTGCACGACCCCGAGGGCGAGCACGAGAACGGATGCACGCACCGCGGTCACGGCGGCGTCATCGGTCATATCGGCCCCGGTGAATGCGGCAATCTCGGCCGTCGTCACGGTCGCCAGCGCCAGCACGAGCAGCGTGATGCTCGCGATGGTGCGCGGACGGAGGGTCGCTGGGTCGGTGCGGGCGCCGATCAGGAACGCCCCCGCCGCCGCGGCAGCGAGCGGGAACAACCAGCATTCGAGCCGCGCATCGGGTGCGCCGGGTGCGCCGAGCACGCGCATCAGCTGCACGATGCTGGTCACCAGGAGCCCGATTGCTCCGCTCGTCCAGGCGGCGGCAAGGTACGCCGATCGTGATGGCCCCCAGCGCGCGACGGCAGAGCCCAGCAGCAGCACGCCGCACGCCGCGGCCATGACGATCGGACGCGCGGGCGAGCCGGAGGCCGAGGCGAGCGCCAGCGGCACGATCGCCACGAGCAGGCCGGCCAGGGTGAGCAGCGCCGCGGCCGGGCTTGCCGCTGCAGCCCGAGGAATGCGGCCGAACCGGCGGATCAGCACGGCCAGGACCAGCAGCATGCCGGCGACCGGGAGCACGTACGGCTCAGGGGCCTCGGTGCCGACGCGGTTCAGCCCGACCCAGAGGCCGGCCGTGCCGAGCAGCAGGGCGAGCCAGCCAAGATGGCGTCGCGGTGACCGGGAGCCGAAGAGCCCGTCCGGGGCGATCGCCGTGACGAGGGCGGTCGCGCCGACCAGCAGCAGCACGAGCCAGGCGAGGGGGCTCCCGGCGGCGAGAGTCAGGAGAGTGCCGGGAACCAGAATCAGGCCCGCGCCGGCCTCGAGGGCGAGCCGGTCCGTCCGCCCTTGGGTGTTCGAGGTCGTGTCACGTGCCCCCACCGTGTCGAGTACGAGGCCGAGGGCGCAGACGAGTAATGCCGCGGTCGCGACGGCGATGCCGTCGACGGGCGCGGGGGCATCCGTCGTCTGCCGCACGGACCAGATCAGCGCGAGCAGCGTTGGCGCGGCTGCGCCGAGGGCCACGACACGCTCGATCCGTGCGGTGCCGGAGTAGACGTGCAGCCGCAGCCAGATTCCGATGGCGCCGAGCAGGATCACCGTGGGCACGACCGCCAAGGTGGGGGAGCCCAGCAGCAGCGCGGCGCGAACGCCGGCCGGTAGGGTCTCCGCGAGACCGGTGACCGGCAGGGCGACGGCCGCCACAGTCGGGGCCAGCAGTGCCCAGAACGCCCAGCGGCGCTCGGTGTCGGTGAGGATGCGGCCCGCGGGGAATGACACCGCGAGCTGCAGCAGGGCGGTCGCGAGTGCGAGGGCGCGCAGGCCGTCGACGATGAGGGCCGTTTCAGAGGGTGAGGCCGCCAGCGTCAGGGCCCACGGCGTGACGACGGCGGCGACGAGCGTGAGCAGGGCGGCCCCGGTCAGGAGGATGCCCCGGCCGGCGCGGCCTTCGTGCGCCCCGGCCGCGCCGGACTAGAGCCGGTGCTCCGCCAGCCAATCCACGAGCACCCGATTGAAATCCGCCGGCCGTTCGACGCTCGGCAGGTGGGCGGTATCGCGGAAGGTGAAGCCGGTGACGTCAGGGAGCGTCGACAGGACATACTCATATTCGGCGAGATGCGGAGTGATGTCGAACTCACCGACCGAGACGAACGCGGGTACCTCGATGTCGCTGACCTGGTTGAAAGCGGGCGGCTCGAGCGGAATCGGCGTCGGGGACTCTTCCGCATGCGCGGCGTTGACACGGCCCAGCGCGTAGGCCGTGGCCACGAATTCGGGGTCGAGGTCGGCCTCGGTGCGCAGTGGGCCGAACGCCCAGAGCGCCACCTCGAGGCGCGCCAGACGGTGCCAGTCCTGGGCGTCGAATGCGGCATCCAGTTCGTCGAACCGGGCGTCCTCGAGATCGGTCAGTTCAACTTCGGGGAACCCGCTGGGCCCGGCTCCCACGGTCACCAGGCCGTCCACGCGGTCGGGGCTCTCCGTGGCCAGGTCGATGGCGATCCCGCCTCCGCGAGAGCACCCGATCAGCGTGGCCGACGCCACCCCGAGGTGGTCGAGAACCGCGAGGGCGTCCGCGCGCGGCGAGAACTCCACGTTCTCGGTGGTCGTCTGGCCGCATCCGCGGCTATCGAAACGGATGACGAAGTGGCCGGCAGCCAGCGCGTCGATCTGCGGGTCCCACATGCGCAGATTGGCGATGCCGGCATGCATCAAGAGGAGTGCCGGTGACGAAACGTGGCCGGCCGTTTCGTAGTGGAGCGACGCGCCCGGAACGGTGAGGTGAGGCATGATTCAGCGTAGGCGTGCGGCGGGCGCCGCGGCAAGGGAATTACCGTTAGCGCACGAATCTGTGACCGTTGAATGCCGGCGACCCCAACCCGAGTGACGGGTGTGCAGGTGGACAAATTGACATCCATCGGGGCAAGAGTCACACTCGATATATCGACACCGATCGATTAGTTGGTTGTCTGCCGCCCTGGGCCACGACGTGGCCCCATGAATTGGACCCACGACCTGGGACCAGCGGATCAACCTCATGGCGCTCGCCCCAGAGTTGCGCGACGCCCCCATCAATGCCCCGTCATCTGCGCCGGGACTGAGCGGGCAAGTCCGAGGACTCTTGTGTCCCGGTTGCCCCGCGAACTCCTGCTCGCTTCGCGTGGCCGAAATATACGAGGAACACCATGAACGCGTACATCACGACCACCACCAACCGGGTCCTTCCTGTCGGTACCTACGTGACCGAATCAAGCGGCCGCATCCTCGCACCGAATGAGTACGTGAGCAGCGTTCGGTCAGACCTGACCGAGGGTCGATACGTGTCCCACAGCTGAGACGAACTGTACGGTCGCCGGGCCCTTACCGGGTGCCTTTCTGCTGTCCTCGAGACCAGCCGGATGACCCTGGCCGGTTCGCTCACGAACGCGCGCCCGACAGACCCCGCCGTTCCCGGTATCTCATTACCATTCTCCTTGCGAGGGTGATTTCGGCAAGCCTATGGCCCATCCGGCAGGATGGGCCATAGGCTCTTTCAACCCAGAGTTGTTCTGAGGGTGTTGTCTATTCCAGGATGCCGCAGGCGGCCGGATCCGTTGCTTCTGCAGGCAGGTTCGGGTCGAGCTCGCTTGGACCCTGGCTGAAGTCATACTCGCCGTTGCCGTTGTAGTCGACGCCATGGATCACGACGACGCCTTCGCCCTCGCGGATGGAATCAGCGATCTCTTTCGCCGTTCCTGTTTCGTTGGGGCCGGGGTATCCGGTTCCCGCCACCTTGGTGATGTGGAGATTGTCGCGGCTGTAGTGGTAGCTGCCGCTCTCAGACACCGGGAAACGGGTGACGTCCAGGAAGCTGGCCGGTGAGGTATCCCCTGTCGTCGTCAGTGAGACGACGACCGGTCCGTAGGCGGGAATCCCTTCCACGGTGTTCAGGCGGCCATCACCGTTGCTGTCCAGTGCGATGGTGGGGCACTCCATCATCGCCTGGTTGCCGTAGTGAATGTGCTGAGCGTGCGGGGCATCTGGCGTCAGCCCGGAGGCGTGCACTTCAATGTGCTTGATCTTCTGGTTGCGAACTGTCGCGGTTGCAGTTCCGGATGCCCCGGAGCCGTTGAGTTCCTTGAGGTTCGCGGTCAACGTCACCGTTTTGGGGCTGCGTTCGGATTGCGTGGTCTGCGCTTGAGCTGCTCCGGACCCGAGTACGGCTGCGGCGAACAACGCAACAGTCGAAACTCCGAGAATCCCGATGGAATGTCGTTTCACGATTTACTCCTTGGTCAGCGGTCAACGAGGAGATCCCGTTGATCATAGGTGGTTCGGAGCGGACAGTAATGAGGTTTGGTCATGTATACAAGGCCGGGTGCGTGTCGGTCATCCGAATCGGTCTCAGAGAGACGACTTCCTCGTCGTGGAACTGATCAGTGTGGCTCCCACGAATCGGAGGGAACGGCAGGTCGCAGGTTTGCCGGTCCATCCACAGGGTTCTTGAACTAAGGTTAGCCTTGCCTCAGTTTGACTGCGGGGGAAAACTTCGACCAGAGACAGCCGTGCGCACCGACAAAACATACGATGCATTCCCGCCCGTAAAACTATGCGCGGTAGAACCACTGAGGAGCGCCCAACGCGACCCGGTGGGCGGTCTTGAGGCCCTCCGACTCCTCTCCGGCGATCCGTCCGCGACTGCCCTTGTGACCGCGAATGGAACCATAAACTACGCCGAACTGGACGAACTGGTCCGTGACCGGCGGGAATTATTGGGAGACGGCCGCCGACTTGTCATGGTGTCGTGCGCGAACGCCCTGGAGCCCCTGGTGACTTATCTCGCCGCGCTCGCGGCGGGGCATCCAGTTCTCCTCATCGCAGGCGACGGGGACGAGCCGAGCCAGGAGCGGAACAGGAACGGGCTCCTTGAGCGTTACGACCCCGACGTGGTTTTGGCGCCCGTCGGCGGCGAATGGCGTCTGGATGAGCGACGCGAGGGAAGCCGGCACACGTTGCACCCTGAGCTGGCACTGCTGCTCAGCACCTCGGGCTCGACAGGATCGCCGAAACTCGTTCGGCTGTCACGCGAGAATGTGCGCAGCAATGCGAGAAGCATCGCCGACTACCTCGCCCTGACCGAGCAGGACCGGGCGGCCACAACCCTGCCGATGCATTACTGCTACGGCCTCTCAGTCGTGAACAGCCACCTGATCTCCGGGGCGAGCCTGCTCCTCACCGAGCGTTCGGTGGTCGAGTCTGAATTCTGGAACGAGTTCGACGCGGCAGGGGCCACCTCCTTCGCCGGCGTTCCCTACACCTTCGACCTTCTCGATTCGACCGGATTCGCTGGGCGCCAACATCCGAGCCTGCGCTACATCACTCAGGCCGGCGGCCGGCTCGGCCCCGACCGGGTGCGCGATTACGCCCGGCTGGGGCAGGAACGTGGATTCGATTTCGTCGTCATGTACGGACAGACAGAGGCGACCGCACGGATGGCCTACCTGCCGCCGGAGTCGGCGGCGACCCGGCCTGAATCCATCGGAATCCCGATACCGGGCGGGCAGTTCCGCATCGACGACGCCGACGAGCACTCGGTCGGTGACCTCGTGTACACCGGGCCGAACGTCATGATGGGATACGCGGAGAGCCCGGAGGGACTCGCCGCTGGACCGACAGTGGGGGATCTGCGCACCGGCGATCTAGCCCGCCAGCACGACGACGGACTCTTCGAAATCGTCGGGCGGAGCAGTCGCTTCGTCAAGATATACGGCCTGCGGATCGATCTCGACCGGGTCGAACGGCTCCTTGACGACGACGGCGTCGAAGCGAGGGCGGTGAACCATGAGGAACGCCTTGTGGTCTTCGTGCGAGAGCGGTGGGCCCTCGGGCTCGTCGCGCCGATCGCCGCGGAGGCGCTTGGCTTGCCCGATCACAGCGTCCGGGTGCACCTTGTCGCGGAGTTCCCCCTGACGTCCAGCGGCAAGCCAGACACCGCGAGCCTGCTCCGGGAGGCGGCGCTCCTCGAGCGCAAAGCCCCGTTGGTGGATCGCAGAGGGACCGTGACGGCGGAGAATATTCGGGCGCTCTACGCAACCCTCCTCGACCGCCCGGATGCGGTCCTGGACGACAGCTTCGTCGCGCTGCACGGCGACTCGCTCAGTTACGTCGAGGTCTCGGTGCGGCTCGAGCAGATGCTCGGCACGCTCCCCAGGGACTGGCCCGCGAAATCGGCCCGGGAGTTGGCCAACCGCCGAACCGCACCGACCGGGGCGCGACCCCGACGGTCGCTGGCGCGCATGGAGACATCCGTCTTGCTGCGGGCTATCGCCATCGCGCTCATCACTGGGACGCACGCCAACCTCTTCCACATACAGGGCGGTGCTCACCTGCTGCTCGGAATCCTGGGCTACAACCTGGCCCGATTCCAGTTCGCCGATGTACCTCGGCCGATGCGGCTCGGGAAGCTTCTGCGCAGCGCCGTCCAGATCTTCGTCCCGGCCGTGCTGTGGATCGGTGGAGTTGGCCTGATTGGAGGGATGTACGAACCCGCGACGGTCTTCATGCTGCACAACCTGCTCGGCGGCGACGAACGCTGGACGGTGCAATGGCAGTACTGGTTCCTGGAATCCGTCGTGTGGACGATCCTTGGCCTGGCGCTTCTCTTCTGCGTGCCCCAGCTCGACCGGATCGAGCGCCGATACCCCTTCGTCTTCGCGGCGTCCTTCTTTGCGGGGGCGCTTCTGCTTCGCCTGCTGCTGACCGGAGGGGTCGAGGCCGGGCCGACCGAACGGTATTCGCTGCCGATCGTGCTCTGGCTCATCGCTCTCGGCTGGCTCATCGCACGTTCCACGAACGTCACGCGGCGGGTGCTGAGCTCGGCGGTCGTCGTGCTCTCCGTTCCGGGCTTCTTCGGCGACCCGGCCCGCGAGGCGACCACGATAGCGGGACTGCTTCTTCTAATCTGGCTTCCGGCCGTGCCCCTCCCGCGGATTCTGGTGCCGGTGCTGAGCGTCACGGCCTCGGCCTCGTTGTTCGTATATCTCGTCCATTGGCAGGTCTTCCCGCTTTTCGGGAACGACGGACCGCTGCTCGCCACCCTTGCCTCCTTCGCGGTGGGTATCCTCGCCTGGCGAGGGTATTCCGCACTGAGCGCTTGGTGGACTCGTCATCCCGCGGTCGCAACCCGCACGCTTATGACCAATGTATTCGCGACAAGAACGTCAGCCGGTCGCCGGCGGTGATGTTGGGCTGGATGAGCGGGGCATAGTTCGGGGCGAGGTCGGGTGCGGTTAGGAACGCGGGAGACGTCGTCCCCCGATGAGCAGCCAGAAGATCATGGCGGTCTCGCCCACGAAGCCGAACAGGCCGAAGGTCGGGGTGAAAGCGGGTGCCACCACCAGGCCGATGAGGTCGGCAATGTAACCGATGCCGGCGAGACCGATCAGGATTCCAAAGACCTTCGGCATGAAGCCGGAGCGGATCGACAGATAGGCGATCAGGAGGAGATGCACCCCGAACAGGCCCAGGGCGGTGTTCCAGATCGACGAGAACGAGTCGATGTCGGCCAGCGCGACTTCCGGGGTGTCGAGGTTGTTGAAGGCGACCACGAGCCGGCTGAGGGCGACCATGAACCACCCGGCGAAAGCGATTCTGATCAACCCGGCAAGAGCGGAGACGACACGGCTGACGGGTTGAAGAGCGCGTAGGTGCCGGCGGCGGCGATGACGTCCAGCACGACGACGACACACAGCGCGCCGATTCCGGCGAGCCACAGCGCCGGCGAGGCGGAAATTGCATCGGTCGTCTTTTCCGCATCACCGGCGGTCACGAGGCCGTTGATGGCGATGAAATAACCAAAGATCGAGAGGAACACCATGGCCGTGAGGGCGGTGCCCGTTACGAGCGCTCCGGTTCGCTGCGACCAGCGGAAGGGGTTGAGTGTGGCAGCCGGCGCTGTGGCGCTGGGCGCGGGGTGGAGGTGAGTGGTCATGGCTCGTATCCTTACTGCATCTGTGGCTAAAACTTACGATGTATGCTTATGTTGTAAGTAAGATATATGTACGTGGTAAGGTTTGTCAGCGGATATGAGTGCGGGAGAGAGACTTGGCAGCAGCACGTGAAGCAGCACCCGCACCCCGAGCTCGTTTGAACCGCGAGCGGGTGATCGCTGCCGCCGTTCGCCTTGCCGACACTGAGGGGCTTGAAACCCTCACGATGCGGCGTCTGGGCGAGGACCTGAACGTGAAGGCCATGTCGATCTATAACCACGTGGCCAACAAGGATGACCTCATCAACGCCATGGCCGATGCGATCTTCAGCGAGATCGAATTGCCGTCACACAGCGATGAGTGGAAGCCGGCAATCCGAAAGCGCTCGATCTCATTCCGGGATGTCCTCGCCCGTCATGCTTGGGCTACGACCGTTCGTGACTCCGGAACGAACCCGGGACCGGGCACCCTCCGGCACCACGACCGGGTGATCGGAACCTTCCGCAACGGCGGTTTCTCGATCGCGAAGACGGCCCACGCGTTCTCCGCTGTCGACAGCTATATCTACGGGTTCGCGATGCAGGAGAAGAGCCTGCCCTTCACCACGCCGGAAGAGACGGCAGCGATGGCCGCGATCATGCTGGCGCAGCTGCCCACAAGCGAGTACCCGTACCTGGCTGAACTCACGGCCGACCACGTCTTGAAGCCCGGATACTCCTATGGGGATGAATTCCTGGTCGGGCTCGACCTCATGCTCGACGGACTCGAGACCATGCGAGACACCGATCAGGCCTTTGAATGAATGAGGGCGTCATGAGACACACGTGACGGGCACCCATTGACATTCCACGCGGCATCCGCGCCCCGGTTGTCACCTACACGGTGGTGGCGTCATCGACCTGGCCGACGAGCTCCTCGATGATGTCCTCGAGGAACAGAACGCCCGTGGCGACTCCGTCAGCGTCGAACGATGTGGCGACATGCGCACCGAGGCGCCGCATTGACGCCAGGGCATCCTCGAGCTCGCTGCCCCGGAACACGGAGGCCAGGCGACGGATGCGTTTGGCCGGCACCGGCTCCGTGAACGTGCTCCCGGAGGTGAGGTCCATCACGTCTTTCAGGTGCAGGTAGCCCGTGGGCTGCCCGTCGACGTCAGTGAGGATGTACCGGGAGTAGCCGTGCTGGGCGACGGCCCGCTGGATGTCGGCGGGTGACGCGGATGCCGGCAGGCAGACCATTGAGCCGATCGGCACCTCCACGTCGGAGACTCGCTTCGAGGTGAACTCGAACGCGGCGGAGAGGGTGCCCGAAGCATCCGTCAGGAGACCCTCGCGGGTGGACTGCTCCACGATGCCGGCCACCTCGTCGAGGGTGAATGCGCTGGTCGCCTCATTCTTCGGCTGCACCTTGAACAGGCGCAGCACCCCGTTCGCCAGCCAGTTCAGGCTGACGATCACCGGGTTGAAGATGCGGGCGACGAGGACGAGCGGCGGCGCCAGGATGAGCGCGGCGCGGTCGGGCACGGAGAAGGAGATGTTCTTGGGCACCATCTCGCCGAACACCACGTGCAGGAACGTCACGAGCGCGAGCGCGCTCGCGAAGGCGATCACGCTGATCGCGCGCTCAGAGAGTCCGGTCAGGGCCAGCGGGTACTCCAGCAGGCCGTGGATGGCCGGCTCGGACACGTTCAGGATGAGCAGCGAACACACGGTGATGCCCAACTGGCTGGTCGCCAGCATCAGGGTCGCGTGTTCCATCGCCCAGAGGGTGGTCTTCGCCGCCTTGTTGCCGCGGGCGGCGAGCGGCTCGATCTGCGACCGGCGGGCCGAGATCACGGCGAACTCGGCGCCCACGAAGAACGCGTTGACGGTCAACAACACGACGAGCCAGATCAGGCCCGGCCAGTACTCACTCATGGGTCAGGTCCTTCTGGATTCGGGTGACGATTCGGTCGTGTCTGGTGGCCAGGCTCGGATCGTGCTCGGGGTCTTCGGGGGTGTAGCGCACGCGCTGAACCTGCACGCCATCGACTCGGTCGATCCGCAGGATGCCACCGTCGACGGGGACCTCGTCGCCGAGTTCGGGAATGCGGTCGAGCTGATCGGCGATGAAGCCCGCGACGGTCTCGTAGTCGCCGTCCTCGGGCACCGTGACGCCCGTCCGATCGAACAGCTCGTCCGGCCGCCAGCCGGCGTCGAACACCACAGAACGACCCGAACGGATGACGCCGGCTTTCGCCCGGTCATGCTCGTCTTCCAGCTCGCCCACGAGTTCTTCGACGAGGTCCTCGAGCGTGACAATGCCGGCCGTTCCGCCGTATTCGTCCGCGACGACCGCGATCTGGAAACCCTGTCTGCGCAGCAGGCCCAGGAGCGTGTCGACGGCCATCGACTCGGGCACACGCAGTGCCTCCACCTTCAGCTCGTCGGCGGTGACCTGGTCGCGTTGCGCCAGCTCGACGGCGAAGGCCGCCTTGACGTGCAGCACCCCGACGATGTCGTCGGAATCCCTGTCGATCACGGGGAAGCGGGAGTAGCCGGTGGCCGTGGACAGGGCCAGGATGCTCTCGGCAGAGTCGGTGACCTTGACCGAGGACATCCGTACCCGGGGGGTCATGACGTCGTCGACCGTGTGGTCGGCAAAGCGCAGCGTGCGGTGCAGCATGGCCGCGTGGTCGTTGTCGAGCACGCCTTCCGTCGCCGACCGCCGCACGAGGAAGCTGAGCTCTTCGGCGCTGCGGGCACCCGAGAGTTCCTCTTTCGGCTCGATGCCGACCAGGCGGATCAGGGCGTTGGCGGTGTTGTTGAACAGCAGAATGACGGGCTTGAATACGGCGGTGAACAGGGCCTGCGGGGGCAGCACGATCTTTGCCGTGGCCAGCGGCACGGCCAGGGCGAAGTTCTTCGGCATGAGCTCGCCGATCACCATGGAGAACAGGGTGGCCAGCGAAATGGCGATGATGGTGCCGAGCAGCGGCACGAGTCCTTCGGGCACGCCGGCGCCCGTGAGCGGCCCGGTCAGCAGCGAGCTGATGGCGGGCTCGAAGGTGAACCCGGTCAGCAGGGTGGTCAGCGTGATGCCGAGCTGCGCGCTGGACAGGTGCGTGGAGGTGATCTTCAGGGCCTTGATGGTCGGGCCGAGGCGTTTCTCGCCGCGTTCCTGCCGGGCCTCGAGCTCGTTGCGGTTCAGGGTGACCAGGGAGAATTCGGCGGCGACGAAGATGCCCGTTCCGACGGTGAGGAGAAGCCCGACCCCCACCATCGCCCACTCAAACAGCATGTGGCCCTCTCAGACTCGGGCGCAGGATGTCGAGGCGTGGCTGGATGGGCGAGGGTTTATCAGGGTCCATGAGGAGGGTAAGACTATCGGGCGGTGCCCGGCTGTGGCTGGGAAACTCTCGGTTCCAGCCTCCCTAAGCTCGTCGCGTGGGCGGTGCTCTGGTCGGCTTCTCCATCATCGGATTCGTGATCCTGGTGGGCTGTCTCGTCGCGCTCCTCGGCATCATCGGCGTCGGCGCCGGGCTGGCCATCAACCGGGTGTTCTTTCACACTCCGATGGCTGAAACCATGCTGGGTGCGGCTGCTCCTGGCGTTCGGCATGTCGTTGCACGGGGAGCGCCTGCTCAAGGCGGGATCGGCGCGCAAACGCGTGGCGGCGGCATCCGTCATCAAGGGGGTCGTGATGCCGGTGGTGCCTACATCTTCGGCCGGTTCGTCTCCGGCTGGACGCTGCGAAGCTGTTCGCGGTGGTGGCCGTCGCGGCGCTGCCTGCCCCGATCTAGCGGCCGGCCGGCCGATGGCCGAGCACGACATCGATCGCTCGAAGCCGAACACGGCTCCGGACCACAAAGCGAGGGAATGCCGGCCGAGCTGAGTCCGACGCCCTACGCCTCGTTCCGAACGAATTCGACGGAGATTTTGCTTTAGAAAGCGTGTTTCGGTTCAAAAACGGGTGCTTGACTAAAAATCTCCGTCGAATTGGTTCGACGCCGGGCACAGCCTTCCGCCTTCGATGAACCGAGGCCACTCGGTGCGGTCAGCTCTGACCTTGCGAAAGCGACACAACCAAACGATTCGGACTCACTCATCTAACACCGGGGGCCGCCGTCGCAGCCAGGGGCGCAGCATCCGGGTGATCTGGGGCATGACCAGGAAGGTCCTGGCCCCGCTGAGCCCAGCGCGTGGCCGCAGAGATGCGGGTCGGCTCGACGCGGCGGGTGACGGAGACGGTGACGGAGGTCGCTGGGCGCGCTTGTGGCGATCTTGTGGCGATACTGTGGCGCCCCCAGGGTATGGAAGTCATTGTGCGAGTAGCGCCGCCGCGCTCGCACGCGCCGTTGCCGGCACGTTTCCGGCTCGGTGCGCCGGTTAGAAGATCATCGGGCGGTCGTCGTCTTCGCCCTCGAGGGCCAGCTCCACGACCACGGGAACGTGGTCGCTCGGCGCATCACCCTTGCGCTCATTGCGGTGGATGCTCGCCGCGGTCACCAGATCCGCGAACGCGGGGGAGCCGAGGATGAAGTCGATCCGCATGCCCTCGTTGCGGGGAAACCTCAGCTGTTTGTAGTCCCAGAAGGTGTAACCCTCCGGAGCCAGCGGGCGCACCACATCGAAGATGCCCTCCGCCTCGAACGCGCGGAACGCGGCCCGCTCGGGCTCGGAGATGTGAGTGGATTTGCCGGGAACGAAGCTCGGGTCACCCATGTCACGCTCGAATGGGGCCACGTTCCAGTCGCCCATCAGTGCGAGGGCCAGGTGCGGGTCGCGAGCCAGTTCGTCCCGGGCGTGCGCGCGCAGGCGCTCCAGCCAGTCCAGCTTGTAGGCGAAGTGCGGGTCGTCGATGCTGCGTCCGTTCGGAACGTACAGGCTCCACAACCGCAGGTCCTCCACCGTGACGCCGAGCGCCCGGGCCTCGAGCGGGAGGCCGGGACCCTCCTGGCCCTTCAGAAAGCCGGGCATGCCGGGGAAGCCGGTGGCGACATCCGTCATCTCGAGGCGACTGGCGAACGCGACGCCGTTCCACTGGCTGAGGCCGTGGACGGCGAGCTCGTAGCCGGCGTCCTCGAACGCCTGCGCCGGGAACTGCGGAGGCTTACATTTGATCTCCTGCATCGCGAGCACGTCGATGTCCTCGCGCACCATCCAGTCGACGACCCGGCCGACTCGGGCACGGATGGAGTTGACGTTCCAGGTGGCGATGCGCATGCTTCCAGCCTATTTGACGGATGCCGCTCGGGCGTTTCTAAGTGGGGAGGGGAGTTCTCGGAGCCGTGAGTGACAGGATCGAACCACAACGAAAGGCAGGGCGGTACCCATGACGGATTTGCAGATCGGCTACGCGGCGATGCTGGAGCAGTTCGCGCCCGCCGAGGCGGTGGCCCTGTCGGCCTACGCCGAGGAACACGGGTTCACCGGGGTGATGGCGGCCGACCACTTCCAACCGTGGGTGCCCGCCCAGGGTGAGTCCTCGTTCGTCTGGAGCGTGCTCGCGGCGATCGGTGAGCGCACGAAGGGGGACCTCGGGCCCGGCGTCACCGCGCCCACCTTCCGGTGGCACCCGGCGATGGTGGCGCAGGCCTCCGCGACGCTCGCCTCGATGTACCCCGGCCGGCACTGGCTCGGCCTCGGCTCCGGCGAAGCTCTGAACGAGCACATCGTCGGCCAGTATTGGCCGGAAGCCCCCGAGCGCATCAATCGCATGTTCGAGGCCATTGAGATCATCTCCAAGCTGTTCACCGCCTCCATCGCAGGCAAGGACGTCAAGCACTCCGGCCAGTTCTACAAGCTCGAGTCGACCCGGCTCTGGACCATGCCCGAGGTGGCCCCGGAGATTCTCGTCGCCACCGCCGGCCCGGTCACGGCCAAGCGCGCCGGGCGTCACGCCGACGGCCTGATCACGGTCGGAGCCCCGCTGGAAAAGATCTCGATGCTGTTCGGCAAGTTCGACGACGGCGCCCGGGATGGCGGCAAGGACCCGGCCGCTATGCCCAAGGTGCTGCAGCTGCACATGAGCTGGGCCGAAACCGACGAGGAGGCCATGCGGAACGCCCTGGTCGAGTGGCCGAACGGCGGGATGAAGTTCCCGAAGGGGGATATCCGTTCACCGTTCGAATTCGAGCAGATCGCCAAACTCGTTCGGCCCGAGGACTTCGAGGGCCGCATGATCATCTCAGCCGACCCCGACGACCACCGGGCCTACATCCAGAAGTTCGTCGACCTCGGCTTCGACCGCATCTACCTGCACAACGTGGGCCGCAACCAGCGCCAGTGGATCGACGTTTTCGGCGCATCCGTGCTGCCGAAGCTCGTGCGCTAGTGGTGCCAGAACCAACCGGCCTGCACGTTTTCGTGCTGGGGGGCATCGGTGAGGTCGAGGCCGGCGCAGACCTCGCTGCGCTCATCGCCGACGCGGCAGGCAGCCGCCTGCGCGACGGCGACATTCTCGCGGTGACAAGCAAGATCGTGTCCAAGGCCGAGGGCCGCCAGGTGCGGGCGGCCGATCGGGAACAGGCGATCACCGACGAGACGGTGCGGGTCGTCGCGACCCGCGCCTTTCCCGGCGGGATGACGCGGATCGTCGAGAACCGCCAGGGCCTGGTGATGGCGGCGGCCGGCGTCGATGCGAGCAACACCCCCGACGGGTTCGTGCTGCTCCTTCCCGTCGATCCGGATGCCTCCGCGCGCGCCCTCTGCGCAGCCCTCCACGAACGCACCAGCCTGCGGCTCGGCGTGCTGATCACCGACACCGTCGGGCGCCCGTGGCGTGAGGGCCAGACCGACATCGTGATCGGAGCCGCCGGAGTCACGGTTCTCGACGACCTGCGCGGCACGACCGATGCGTCCGGCCGGCGCCTCGACGTGACCGTCGCCGCGGTCGCCGATGAGATCGCCGGCGCGGCCGATTTGGTGAAGGGCAAGACCAGCGGCAACCCGGTCGCGGTCGTGCGCGGGCTCGGTCGCCTCGTGGGCGAGCCCGACGACGCGGATACGCGCGGAGCGACCCGGCTGCTGCGGCCGAGCGAGAACGACATGTTCCGGCTGGGGAGCGCCGAGGCGCACGCCGAGGGTTTCTCGGAGGGGTACGCGGCGGGGCTGGCCGCTGCCGCCGTCGACGCGGCATCCGTCGTTTCCGTCACCGAATGAGCTGGGTGGCGATCGTGCCCGTCAAGGGCAACCCCGGGGCGAAGAGCCGGCTGGGCGAGCGGCCTGATCGGGCCGGGCTGGCGGATGCCTTCGCTCTCGACACGGTCGCGGCCCTGCTGGCGGCGCATGGTGTCGACCGGGTGCTGGTCGTCACGGGCGACGGTGAACTTTCGGGTCGGCTGGCCGAGCTCGGGGTCGACATCGTGCGCGAGGCCCCGGTGCGCGAATCGATCCTGCCCGCAGACCCGTTGAACGCGGCAATCCGGCAGGGACTGATGGTTGCCCGCGGGGCATTTCCGGAGGCGAACCTGGCCGTGCTGACCGGCGATCTGCCGGCGCTGACGCCCGCGGATGTCGAGCGCACTCTACACCTCGCCGCCGCGCACGATCGCAGTTTGGTGCCCGACGCGGCCGGAACCGGCACCACGGCTCTGCTCGCGCTCGCCGGAGTCCCGATCGAGCCTCGGTTCGGGGTTGGGTCTCGGGCCGCCCATGAGGCCGCCGGCCATGTGCCGCTCGTGCTGGCGGCATCCGTTTCGATCCGTCACGACGTCGATACCGCCGCCGACCTTGCGGTGGCGCAGCGGCTCGGTCTCGGGCCGCACACCCTCCTGGTCGTCGAGGCCCCGGGGTCGGCCGCCGCGCGCTGATCGGCGCGTCGCTACAGTCAGAGATTTTTCGCGAAACGCCGGGTCACCCCAGGGCGCCGTGAGCGGCGTGTCGCAAAAATCTCCGAGGTTACGTGCACGCCCGTTGCGGCAGGGAGTCGAAACTGTTGCCGCCATGGATGGAGCTGCCGCGGCTGTGCTACTGCCGCTCAGACGACGGAGTGGGTGCCGCGAGCGAAGGCGAGCGCATCCGCCGCGAGCCGCATGGTTGTCGCGGCATCCCGCATCCAGAGCGGCACGGCGACCGAATGGATGCCGGCGGCCGCCAGCGCCGGCAGCGCGCCGGCATCCGTCTCGTCCACCAGCCACCCGTCGAGCACGCCGCCCGCGGCGCGGGAGCCGTAGTGCAGGCCCACGGCCTCGGCCGTAGTCTCGACGCCGATGGTGTGCAGGCAGGCGTCGGCCATGCCGCGCACAGCCGCGCCCGCGATGATCGGCGAGACGCCGACCACCGCGGCGGTGCTGGAACGCAGGGCGTCCCGGATGCCCGGTACGGCGAGGATCGTGCCGACCGAAACGACCGGGTTCGACGGCGGCAGGATCACCAGGTCGGCCGTCATGATGGCGTCGACGACGCCCGGCGCGGGTACTGCGGACTCGAGTCCGACCTGCACGAACTCGGTCGCCGGAACGCCGGCGCGGTAGCGCACCCACCACTCCTCGAAGTGGATCAGCTCGCCGGCCCGGTGCTCATCGGCATCCATAGCCAGTCGGGCATGTGTCTCGACGGGGATGTCGCTCATCGGCAGCAGGCGCGCCCCGGGCTGCCATCGGCGGCAGAGGAACTCGGTGGCCTCGCTCAACGTGGAGCCGTTCCGGAGCAGGTCGCTGCGCACGATGTGGGTGGCCAGATCCAGGTCGCCGAGCGTGAACCAGGACCAGCCATGCCCGTAGGCGGCGATTTCAGCGGAGGCGCGGCGGGACTCCTCGGGCCGCCCCCAGCCCTGCTCCTCGTTGATGCCTCCGCCGAGGGTGTACATCACGGTGTCGAGGTCCGGGCAGATGCGCAGCCCGTCCAGCCACATGTCATCGCCCGTGTTCACGATCACCGTCACCGTCGCCTCCGGCTCGGTTTCCGCCAGGTGCTTCAGCAGCCCGCGGGTGAACCGGGCGCCGCCGATGCCGCCGGCCAGAACGGTGATGGTCGTCATCTGTGCGCTCTTCCGTGCTGGGTGACTTCGGGTTCACGGGGAAACGGGAAGGCCGGAATCGGCGTGGATGGAGCGAACACGATCACCGGATGCCCGCCGCGCGGATGTGGGATCACGTCGCAGTCCACGCCGTAGACCTCCGCGATGGTCGCCGGCCGCAGCACCGCCTCGGGGGTGCCGGCCGCGACCAGTCGCCCGTGGTGCAGCAGCAGGATCTGGTCGCAGAACGCGGCGGCCAGATTCAGATCGTGCAGGGCCATGATCGCGGTCAGGCCCGTGCCGGCCGCGCCCGCGCAGAGCCCGCGCACCTGCCCGAGCAGCCCGATCTGGGCGCTCACATCGAGGTGGTTGTTCGGCTCGTCCAGCAGCAGCAGACTCGGCCGCTGCGCCAACGCTCGGGCGATCTGCGCGCGCTGCTGCTCGCCGCCGCTGAGCGTATGCCACGCCCGGTCGGCGAGGTCGCTGCCGCCGACCACGGCCAACGATTCCTCGGCCACCCGGTGGTCGTCGTCGCCGCCGAAGCTGCCGAGCACCCGGCTGCGGTGCGGGATCCGGCCGAGGAGCACGACCTCGCGCACCGTGAGGTCGACGCTGGGCGCGGCGTTCTGTTCGAGCAGCGCCACCCGCCGGGCGGTCTCGCGCCGCGACAGACCGGACCCTCTGCCGGATCGCGCTCCGTCGAGTTCGACGCCGCCGGCATCCGGTGCCTCCAGCCCTGCGATCAGGCGCAACAGGGTGGACTTGCCGGCCCCGTTGGGTCCGAGCAGGCCGGTCACTGCGCCCGTGGGCACGACCGCCGACACATCGGTCAGAATCGGGGTGCCGTCGACCTGAAACGACACCCGGTCGAGGATCACGACCATGCGGCGGCCTTTCTGCTCTTGATCAGCACGATGAAGACGGGCACGCCGATCAGCGCGGTGATGATGCCCACGGGCAGCTCGCGGGGGTCGAACACCGTGCGGGCGACCGTGTCGGCCACGATCAGGAACAGGGCGCCGAGCACCACGGTCAGCGGCAGCAGGCGGCGGTGGCCGGGCCCGCTCAGGCCGCGCACCAGGTGCGGCAGGATCAGGCCGACGAAGCCGATGGCCCCGCTCACGGCCACCATGGCGCCGGTCAGTAGCGCCACCGCGCCGAGCAGTATCCACCGGGTGCCGTTGACGTTGATGCCGAGGGATGCCGCGGCGGTGTCCCCGAAGGTGAACGCGTCCAGACGGGTGGCCGAGAGCACGATCCCGGCGCCGACCACCACGAGGGCAGTGCCCGAGATGACGACGCTCGACCACGAGCTGCCGGCCAGCGAGCCCAGCAGCCAGTTGAGGATCTCCCGGTAGGAGTCGCCCTTGGCTGCCCAGAAGATGATGAAGGACGTACCGGCCGCACCCAGTTGAGCGATGGCCAGGCCCGAGAGCACCGCGCGCCCGGGCGTGATCGTGTTGCCGACCCGCGCGATGCTCAGCGTGGCGACGAGGGCTGCCAGCGCGCCGAGGAACGCCGCGGCCGGCAGCGCCACCGCGACGCCGAGAACGATCACACAGACCGCGCCGAGAGAGGCCCCGCTCGACAGCCCGAGCAGGTAGGGGTCCGCCAGCGGGTTGCGGGTCACCGACTGCATCACCGCGCCGCAGAGCGCGAGCCCCGCGCCGACAGCGGCCGCGGTCAGAACGCGCGGCAGGCGCAGCTGCCACACGATCGAGTCGGTCAGCGGGGCCACCCCGGCGGCGCCCGGCAGGCCGAGGTGCCCGGCGAGGCTCGCGGCGACATCCGTCAGGCTCACGTCGGCCGGACCGATGGTCACGGCCAGCCCCGCCGTGAGCACGAGGACCAGGACCGACAGGGCGAGCCAGCCCAGGTAGCGCGCGCGCCCGGCCACGCGACGGCTCTGGGCCGCCGTGCGTTCCGGCTGCTGCAGCTCCACCCGATCCACCCGATCCACCTGCCTCGCCTGTTCCGTCGTGTCTGTCCCGTTGGTGCTGTCCTGGCGTGTCCAGCGTCGTGCGTCGTGCTCTGGCGCCGGTCGCTAGCCGGCCGCCGTCGACCCGAGCGCGTCGAGCTGTTCGATGGTTGACGCGGCGGCTTCGACGTTGCGGATGCCGGCCTCGGTGGCCGCGAACGGCAGCACGATGTAGCGCTGGTTCTTCACGGCGTCGAGTTGCTGCGTGGCCGGGTTCGTCTCGAGGTTCGCGATCTTCGACTCCGCGGTGTTCCAGGTGGCGTCGACGAGCACGATCACGCTCGGGTTCGCCTCGATGACCGACTCCCAGCCCACCGAGGTCCAGGTGTCCTGCACGTCGGCGAACACGTTGGTCAGGCCCGCGGCCGCCATGATCATGTTGGGCGAGCCGATGCCGGCGCCCACGTAGGGAGTGTCGGTGCCGCTGGAATACCAGAGCGCGGTGGTGTCCGCGGCGGCGGGGTCAAGGGCCGCGAGGGTCTTCTGCTGATCGGCGACCAGGTCGGCCGCGGCCTCTTCGGCGCCGAAGATCGCGCCGGCCTCGGTGATCTCGGCGAACACGGAGTCGAAAGTGAGCGGGTCAGGCATGTAGCCCTCGCCCTTGCAGGCGGCGGGGGAAACGTAGCTGCCGATGCCGAGGTCGGTGAGGCTCTGGCGTTCGCCCACGCCCTCGGCCGAGAAGTTGGACTCCCAGCCGCCGTAGACGAAGTCGGGCGTGAGTCCGAGCACGGCCTCCTGGCCGGGCACGAAGTCGCTGACCACGAACAGGCCTGCGCCGGCCTTCTCGAGGGATGCCGGCAGCGGGCCGTCGAGGAACGCCGAGCCCACGATGCGATCGGAGAGGTCCAGTGCGAGCAGCAGCTCGGTCGTCGACGACTTGATCGTCACGATCCGTTCGGGCGCGGCCTCCACGATCACGTCGGTGCCGCAGTTGTCGATCGTCATCGGGTAGCCTCCACCCGTGCCGGCGCTCGCGCCCGGCGCGGCACTGGGCGCGGCGACGGGACTCGCCGCAGCGCATCCGCTCGACAGCAGGGCAGCCGCCGCAGCGACCACCAGCAGGGGACCACGCAACGAACGTAATTGGGACATGTTACCGATCCGGTTCAGGGCCACGAGAGCTGGTGAATCGTCGGTATGAGCGCGCCATGGCGACGATTCACCCGCTCTGGCGAGCACAGGGAGAACTGCGGGGCAGGAAGGGTGCGACCGAGCACGTGTCGGCGACCTGCCGCCCAAGTCGGGGCCGGCTCAACCGGTCAGAGCCAACCGGCGGTCTTCGTTCAGCCTAGGCCAGAACTTCGGCGCGGCCCATCCCGGGCGAGCGGGGCGATGGGGGACGGATGTCCGGCGCGCCCGGGATACTCAATGCGGCCAGTCGCCGGGCCGGTGAGAGTCAGTTTCGTCCTCTGCTTAGTTGAAGACCATTCCGCCGTCGACCAGAATCGACTGTCCGGTGATGTAGCCGGAGTCGGGGCCAGCCAGGAACGAAACGACCCCCGCGACCTCGGACGCTTCGGACAGGCGGGCGAGGGCGATGCCGTTCGTGAACTGATCCCAGCCCCACTCTTCCGACTGGCCCGCGTCGGCTGCCACCTTTTTCGCGAGCTCCTCCATGAGGGGCGTCTTCACGATGCCGGGGGCGAAGGTGTTGACCGTGATGCCGAATTGGGCCAGGTCCTTGGCGGCTGTCTGGGACAAGCCACGAATGGCGAACTTGGTGGCCGAGTACAACGCGATGCCGGGGTTCCCGACGTGACCGGCCTGGGACGCAGCACTGATGATCTTTCCACCGTGGCCGAGCTCTTTGAACGCCTTGGTGGCTGCCTGAATGCCCCACACCACGCCGTTGAAGTTGATGGAGAATATTTTTGCGATGCTTTCCTGGGTGATGTCATCGATTGGAGACGTGGGGGCGATGCCGGCGTTGTTGACGATGACGTCGAAGCCCCCGAGCTCCGTGACAGCCTGCTCGACCGCGGCGAACACGCTGTCTCGGTCGGAGACGTCGACGTGCAGTGCGAGTGCTCCGCCCTCCTTGCCTCCCAGGGATTCGGCAACTGCGCCTGCGGTCGCACGGTTCAGGTCGGCGATGGCGACCTTGAAGCCGTCAGCGTGGAGTCGCTCAGCAATGGCCTGACCAATCCCCTGTCCACCACCGGTAACGAGTGCGACTTTTCCGTTTTCTGTGCGTGCCATGGTATTGATTCCAATCTCGATTATTCGCAACCTGCCGGCGAGTCGATGACGTCATGTCAAGGCAGGACAGGAGTTTTACTGATCCGATACGCACGGCGCCAGCAGCGCGGCGCGCACCGAGAATTTCCGGCGTCGTCGCGGCGGATGAGCTGCCCCGAGGGTGAACCTCTCGGGGTGAATCTGAGACATCCCCGTTTTTTGTGTCGATGTTGTCTAAGAACTCCAGCAGCAGACGAGGCATTACCCCCATTGTAGGCGCGATCGAGTGATATTCGGTCGGCCAGTGACCCCGTGCCCGACCGCGACGATAACGGTTTGCATGAACCCTTGCCACCGGCAGATTCGCTCGACAGGATGATATACGCGTTAGTCACACAGAAAAACAGCACCAAATGTTTGCGTCGAAGACTAATAAGCCCGGACGCTGTCGTTCGGCTCAACGGTGTTCCGTCACTGGCGAATGTGGAGACAAGATGACTGTAGTTCGGGCCGCAATCACCCAGACCGAGTGGACGGGCGACCAGGAGTCGATGATCAAGAAGCACGAGGGATTCGTGCGCACCGCCGCCGAAGCGGGAGTGCAGGTGATCTGCTTCCAGGAGCTGTTCCACGGCCCCTACTTCGGCATTGTGCAGGACTCCACGTACTACGACTACGCGCAGAGCGTGCCGGGACCACTCGTGGAGCGGTTCCAGAAGCTCGCCGCCGAGCACACGATGGTGATCGTGCTCCCCGTCTACGAGGAGGAGCAGCCCGGCGTGCTCTACAACACGGCCGCCGTGATCGACGCCGACGGCACCTACCTCGGCAAGTACCGCAAGCACCACATCCCCCACCTGCCCCAGTTCTGGGAGAAGTTCTACTTCCGCCCCGGAAACGCCGACTACCCCGTCTTCGACACCATGGTCGGCAAGATCGGCGTCTACATCTGCTACGACCGGCACTTCCCGGAGGGCTGGCGGGTGCTTGGCCTGAACGGCGCCGAGATTGTCTTCAACCCCTCAGCCACCAAGCCCGGCCTCTCGAACCGGCTCTGGGAGCTCGAGCAGCCGGCCGCCGCCGTCGCCAACCAGTACTACATCGGCGCCAACAACCGCATCGGCACCGAGACCGAGGAGTTCGGCGCCGACGCCGTCACCTTCTACGGCAGCTCCTACTTCGTCGACCCGCGCGGCAACTACGTCGGCGAGGTGGCCTCCACCGACACCGAGGAGGTCGTCATCCGCGACCTCGACCTGGGCGTCATCCGAGAGGTGCGCAACTCGTGGCAGTTCTACCGGGACCGCCGTCCCGACTCCTACGGCCCGATCGCCCGGCCGTAGCCAGGGGCGCATCGTGACGACCCTGATCCAGAACGGCACCGTGGTCAGCGCGACCGGCCGGGTGCAGGCGGATGTCCTCATCGACGGCGAGATCATCGTCGCCGTGCTGGCACCTGGCTCGGCTCTCCTCGGGAACGACCTCGCCGCATCCGTCGACCGTGTGATCGACGCCACCGGCAAGTACGTGATCCCCGGCGGCGTCGACGCGCACACGCATATGCAGTTGCCGTTCGGCGGCACCGCGGCCAGCGACACCTTCGAGACCGGCACCCGGGCCGCGGCCTGGGGCGGCACCACCACCATCGTCGACTTCGCGGTGCAGAGCTACGGCCAGCGGGTCTTCGACGGTTTGGCGGCCTGGCACGAGAAGGCGGCCGGAAACTGCGCCATCGACTACGGGTTCCACCAGATCATCGGCGACCTCAACGAGGACTCGCTGCAGGCGATGGACGGGCTGCTGGACGAGGGCATCTCCAGCTTCAAACTGTTCATGGCCTATCCCGGCGTCTTCTACTCGGATGACGCCCAGGTGCTGCGCGCCATGCAGAAGTCCGCCGAGACCGGGCTGATGACCATGATGCACGCCGAGAACGGCCCGGCCATCGACGTGCTCGTCACGCAGCTGCTCGCAGAGGGCAAGACCGACCCCTACTACCACGGTGTCGCGCGCGCCTGGCAGCTGGAGGAGGAGGCCACGCACCGAGCGATCATGCTCGCGAACCTCACCGGGGCGCCGCTCTACGTGGTGCACGTGAGCGCCAAGCAGGCCGTGGAGCAGATCGCCGCCGCCCGGGACCACGGCCAGAACGTGTTCGGTGAGACCTGCCCGCAATACCTCTACCTGTCGCTCGAGGAGAATCTCGGGGCACCGGGGTTCGAGGGCGCGAAGTGGGTCTGTTCCACGCCGCTGCGCTCGAAGGCCGAGGGCCACCAGGACCACCTGTGGCAGAGCCTACGCACCAACGACATCCAGATGGTCTCCACCGACCACTGCCCGTTCTGCATGAAGGGGCAGAAAGAGCTGGGCCTCGGCGACTTCTCGAAGATCCCGAACGGCATCGGCTCGGTCGAGCACCGCCTGGACCTGCTCTACCAGGGCGTCGTCAACGGCCGCATCTCGCTCGAACGCTGGGTGGAGATCACCGCGACCACCCCGGCACGGATGTTCGGGCTGTACGGCAAAAAGGGGGTCATCCAGCCGGGCGCCGACGGCGACATCGTGATCTACGACCCGAACGGCCACACCTCGATCGGCCTGCCCGTCAACGGGAATGGCAAGACCCACCACATGAACATGGACCACTCCGCCTGGGAAGGCTACGAGATCGACGGTCACGTCGACACCGTTCTGTCCCGCGGCAAGGTCATCATCGACGACAGCTCCTATCTCGGCTCCAAGGGTGACGGCCGGTTCGTCAAGCGCGGCCTGAGCCAGTACCTGATCTAGACGGGACCCCAGATGGACTTCGGAGCAGTGCTGCAGACCAACCCCCCATCCGCCCGCACCGTGCAATTGGCCAAACTGGCCGAGGCGCACGGCTTCAGCCACGTCTGGACGTTCGACTCGCATCTGCTCTGGCAGGAGCCCTACGTCATCTACAGCCGCATCCTCGCGGAGACGGACAGGATCATCGTCGGACCCATGGTCACCAACCCGGGCACCCGCGACTGGACGGTCACGGCCTCCACCTACGCGACGCTGAACGAGATGTACGGCAACCGCACCATCTGCGGCATCGGCCGCGGGGATTCGGCGGTGCGGGTCATCAACGCAACCCCCACCACCCTGAAGACGCTGCGCGAGTCGGTGCACGTGATCCGGGAACTCGCGAACTCCCGGTCGGTCGAATACAACGGCGCGACCCTGCAGTTTCCGTGGAGCCGCGGCTCCACCCTTGACGTGTGGGTGGCGGCCTACGGGCCCCTCGCGCTCAAGCTCGCGGGCGAGGTCGGCGACGGTTTCATCCTGCAGATGGCCGACCTCGACGTGGCCGAGTGGATGATCAAGACCGTGCGGGAGGCCGCGGCGAAATCCGGCCGCGACCCGATGGCGGTCAAGTTCTGCGTGGCCGCGCCCATGTACATCGGCGACAATTGGGGCCACATGCGCAACCAGTGCCGCTGGTTCGGCGGCATGGTCGGCAATCACGTGGCCGACATCGTCGCCAAGTACGGCACCGAATCTCATGTGCCGAAGGCCCTCACCGACTACATCATTGGCCGGCAGGATTACGACTACAACGAGCACGGCCGTGCCGGAAACGCGCACGCCGAGTTCGTGCCCGACGAGATCGTCGACCGGTTCTGTCTGCTCGGCACCGCGAAGGACCACATCGAAAAGCTCGAGGCCCTGCGCGCCATCGGCGTCGACCAGTTCGCCGGCTACCTGCAGCACGACAACAAGGAAGAGACGATGCGCGTCTACGGGGAGACCGTGATCCCGGCGATGACCGAGCCCATCGTGGCAAAGAAATGACCCGATTCAGGTGAATGGTGCAGACTTCAAGCCGATCGAGGTCACACTGAAGGAGGGCGATCCACGGCCTCACCATCTCAACGCAGAGAGAAAGAAATCGATATCTGTGAATGACATCACTTCCCCAAGCGCCACGGCCAGCCGCAACGAGCTCGCCTACGACCTTGACCGGGCGCACGTCTTCCACTCCTGGTCGGCCCAGGGTGCCCTCAAGCCGCTGGTGATCGCCGGCGGGCAGGGCTCCCGGGTCTGGGATTATGACGGGCGCAGCTATCTGGACTTCTCCAGCCAGCTCGTCAACGTGAACATCGGCCACCAGCATCCGGCCGTCACCGCGGCCATCATCGAGCAGGCCGGTCGGCTCGCCACGGTGGCGCCCTCCACGGCGACCCTGACCCGCGGCGAGGCCGCCCAGCGCATCGTCGAACGGGCGCCGGAGGGCTTCAACAAGGTCTTCTTCACCAACGGCGGGGCGGATGCGATCGAGAACGCGATCCGCATGGCGCGCCTGCACACGGGCCGCGACAAGGTGCTCTCTACCTACCGCTCGTACCACGGCAACACGGGCGCGGCCATCGTCGCGACCGGCGACTGGCGCCGCATCCCGAATGAGTTCGCCCGCGGGCACGCGCACTTCTTCGGCCCCTACCTCTACCGCAGCGAGTTCTGGGCGACCAGCCCCGAGCAGGAGTCGGAGCGGGCCCTGCGCCACCTCGAGCACGTGATCCAGAGTGAGGGACCCGCGGGCATCGCGGCCGTGCTGCTGGAATCCATCCCCGGCACCGCCGGCGTGCTCGTGCCGCCGCCCGGCTACCTCGCCGGCGTGCGGGCCCTCTGCGACCGGTACGGCATCATGCTGATCCTCGACGAGGTGATGGCCGGCTTCGGCCGCACCGGCAACTGGTTCGCGTTCGACGGCTTCGACGTGGTGCCGGACCTGATCACTTTCGCGAAGGGCGTCAACTCCGGTTATGTGCCCACCGGCGGTGTGATCATCTCCGACCCCATCGCCCACGACTTCGACACCACGGTCTATCCCGGTGGCCTCACCTACAGCGGACATCCGCTGGCGATGGCGTCGATCGTGGCGGCCCTGGACGCCATGAAGAACGAGGGCATCGTGGAGAACGCCGCCCGGATCGGGCGCGACGTGCTCGCCCCCGGGCTCGCCGAGCTGCAGGCTAAGCACCCGATCATCGGAGAGGTGCGCGGGGTCGGCGTGTTCTGGGCGATGGAACTCGTCTCCGACCGGGAGACCCGCCAGCCGCTCAGCGGCGCCGTGATGGGCCGGATCAAATCGGAGCTGCTGGCCCGCAACCTGCTGCCGTTCCTGGCCGAGAACCGCATCCACGTGGTGCCGCCCTGCGTCGTCACCGACGCCGAGGTCGCCGAGGCGCTCACTATCTACGACGAGGTCCTCAGCCTCGACCGGCTTGTCTGACGCCCCGCGCACCCTCACCCCGACTCGATGAAGAGAATGAAGAGAGACGAACGCCCATGACCGAACTGCCCCTCATCACCCACTGGGTCGACGGGGCTCCCCTCCGGGGAGCCTCGACCCGCACCGCGCCCGTCTTCAACCCCGCCCTCGGCGCCGTCGCGAAGAACGTAATCCTGGCCAGTGCCACCGACGTCGACACCGCCGTCGCCTCCGCCCACGCTGCCTATCCGCTCTGGCGCGACACATCCCAAGCCAAGCGCCAGGGCGTGATGTTCAACTTCCGCGAACTGCTGAACGCGCGCAAAGGCGAGCTGGCCGACATCCTCACCGCCGAACACGGCAAGGTGACCTCGGATGCGCTCGGCGAGATCGCGCGCGGCCTCGAGGTCGTCGAGTTCGCGCTCGGCATGCCGCACCTGAGCAAGGGCGAGTACTCCGAGAACGTGTCCACGGGCGTCGACGTCTACACGCTGCGCCAGCCGCTCGGCGTGGTGGGCATCATCAGCCCGTTCAACTTCCCAGCCATGGTGCCCCTCTGGTTCTTCCCGATCGCCATCGCGGCCGGCAACACGGTCGTGCTCAAACCGAGCGAGAAAGACCCGTCCGCGTCGAACTGGATGGCTGCCCTGATGACCGAGGCCGGCCTGCCCGCCGGTGTGCTCAACGTCCTGCACGGCGACAAGGAAGCCGTCGACGCCCTGCTCGTGCACCCCGACGTGCAGGCGATCTCGTTCGTCGGCTCCACGCCGATCGCGCAGTACATCTACGAGACGGCCGCCCATCACGGCAAGCGCGTGCAGGCCCTCGGCGGCGCGAAGAACCACATGCTCGTGCTGCCAGACGCAGACCTGGACCTGGCCGCGGATGCCGCGGTCAACGCCGGCTTCGGCTCGGCCGGTGAGCGCTGCATGGCGATCAGCGTGGTGGTGGCCGTGGAACCGGTCGCTGACGACCTGGTCGCGAAGATCACCGCGCGGCTGAAGAGCCTCAAGGTGGGCGACGGCATGCGCGGATGCGACATGGGACCTCTGATCACGAAGGTACACCGCGACAAGGTGGCGTCCTACATCGACCTCGCCCAGACCGACGGAGCCGAGGTCGTCGTGGACGGCCGCGGTATCGAGGTGGACGGTGACGCGAGCGGATTCTGGCTCGGTCCGACCCTCTTCGACAAGGTCAGCACGGACTCGGACGTCTACCTCGACGAGATCTTCGGCCCGGTGCTCTCCATCGTGCGGGTCGCCAGCTACGCCGAGGGACTCGACCTGATCAACCGCAGCCGCTACGGCAACGGCACGGCCATCTTCACCAACGACGGCGGTGCGGCCAGGCGGTTCCAGAACGAGGTGCAGGTCGGTATGGTCGGCATCAACGTGCCGATCCCGGTGCCCGTGGCCTACCACTCGTTCGGCGGTTGGAAGGACTCCCTGTTCGGCGACGCCAAGGCCTACGGCCCGGCCGGGATCGCCTTCTACACCCGAGAGAAGGCCATCACGAGCCGGTGGCTGGACCCGAGCCACGGCGGTATCAACCTGGGCTTCCCACAGAACGCCTAGGGGATGAGGGCGTGCTTGGCCTGCACGCGGGCGGCCTCGGTGCGGAGCACCTCCAGAACGGTGCGCACGGCGAGGCGCTCGGCCCGATCGGGGCGCATCAGCGCCACGATTTGCCGTTCGGCGTCCACCCCGCGGAGCGGCTTGAGCACGAGGCGGCCCGGCTGGTCGCCGCCCCAGGTGTACCGGGGCACCAGAGCGATGCCGAGGCCTGCCACGACGAACGCTTCGATCACCCGCAGGTCGGCGAACTGCTGGGCGACGGTGATCTGACTCCCTGCCTTCTGCTCGATCTGGTGCAGGATGCGCTCGAACGGGTAGCCGGTCGGTGCGCCGATCCAGGTCTCGCCGATCACGTCCGCCGGGGTGATCCACGACCGGGAGGCCAGCCGGTGGTCGGCCGGCAGCCCGACGTCGAGCGGCTCTGTCATCAGCGGGACCACCGTCAGTCCGCGCCCGCCCCATGGAAGCTGGCCGCGCAGGCTGTAGGCGAGCACGATGTCGTACTCCGCCGTGAGCGCGGGGAAGTCGCTCAGCTCCGGGTCCTTGTCGGTGCAGTTGACGATGAGTCCGGGCACGGCGGCGATGCTTCTCACCGCTCCCGGCAGCAGCATCTCGCCCGCGGTCGGAAAGGTGACCAGGCTCACCTCGCCCGTGGCGTCGTTGCGGAACTCGTCCCAGACCGCCCGGGCGCGGGCGAGGGCGACCGCGACATCCGTCGCGCTGCGGGCCAGAGCGCGGCCGGCATCCGTCAGAATGAGGCCGCGACCGCTGCGCTCGGTGAGCGGAAGGCCGGCCTCGCGTTCGAGCACTTTCAGCTGCTGCGAGACAGCGGATGGCGTGCGGTGCGTGGCGCGGGCAACCTCAGTGATGCTGTGGCGCTCGGCCAGTTCGCGGAGAAGTTCGAGTCGTTGGACATCCATGTAGTAACGCTACACACTCCGTGCAGAACTATGTGATTGTGCTGCAAAGTCAAAGATGATGAAATGAATACGTCGAACTCGAGCAATGGTGCCTCCGTCTCCCCGATACTCAACCCCATTTCCCGAAAGGTACGACCGTGTTTGTTCTTCTCGCCGTTCTCGTTCTCATCGTCATCTCCTCCGTCGTTGCCGTCGTCGTCGACGTGCACAAGGACGGATTCCGCCGCGTTCCCGAGCGCAAGCTCGTTCGTATCTTCTAGAGCAACGCCTGCTTCAGGTTCACCGACCGGGCGATGGCCTAAAGTTGGTCCTGTGACGGACACACGCCAGCAGCTCATCGCCCACATCTCGGCCGAGGCCGTTTTCCGCGGGGATTTCACTTTGACCAGCGGCAAGAAGGCGACGTATTACGTCGACCTGCGCAAGGTCAGCCTCGACCATCGCGTCGCCCCACTGATCGGCCAGGTCATGCTCGACCTGATCGCGCACATTCCGGATGTCACCGCGGTCGGCGGCATGACCATGGGTGCCGACCCGGTGGCGGCGGCCATCCTGCACCAGGGCGTGGCACGCGGAGCCGTGTACGACGCCTTCGTCGTGCGCAAGGAGCCCAAGGACCACGGCCGGGGCAAGCAGGTCGAAGGACCCGATCTCGCCGGCAAGCGCGTCGTCGTGCTCGAAGACACGTCCACCACGGGCGGTTCGCCCCTGGCGGCGATCGACGCGCTCCTCAAGGTCGGTGCGATCATCGCCGCCGTCGCCGTCGTGGTCGACCGGAACACGGGCGCGCGCGAAGTGATCGAAGCCGCGGGCTACCCCTATTACGCCGCGATCGGCCTTGAGGACCTGGGGCTGAACTAATGCCCACAAATGAGGTGCCCGGCGAGGACGGAATGAAGTGGCTGGCATCTCAGCTCGGTGACGGCGCGCGCCCGGCCCTGCCGGACGAATATTCGCCCCGCCAGTCGCCGCGGTGGCCGAGAACCTCCCGCATTGTTCCACCGGCACCCGCCGAGCCGACGACCCATACCGGCGTCTTCCTCTGGGGGCTCAAGCCGACCTCCCAGCCTGACCCTCGACTCGCCAAGGGTGCCGCGGCTCGGGCCGCCGCTGCTGCGGCTGGCGCTGCTGGTCCCGCTCCGGCGCCTCCTGCCGCTCCTGTGCCTTCGTCGGGAGCGACGCCTTCGGCTGGAGCGACGCCTTCGGCTGGAGCGACGCCTTCGGCTGGAGCGCCAGCGAATGTGACCGGATCCGTGCCGATCACGACCGCGGCCCTGTTCGTCCTGACGCCCGCAAACCCGCCGCGAGCTGCTTCTGCAGTCGGTGCCGCTGCTTCCGGGGCTGCTTCGTCTGCTGAGTCGGCTGCCGTCGCGGCGGCTTCGTCCGCGTCCTCGTCTGCGGCCGCGTTTTCCGAGCTCCAGCCGGCCGCGTTCGCGCCCTCGGCCGCTGTCAGGTCGGCGTCTTCGTCCGCCGCGCTCACGGATGACTCGGCTTCGGAACTGACGCCGGCCGAAACACGCTCGGTCTCAGCTTCGGGGCCCGCCCCGTGGGCGCCCGACGCGTCGGCACCGGCACCTCTGGCACCCGTCGAGGCTCCCGCGCCCCTGCCGATGCCCGGCGGGAACGGGCCGGACGAGCCTGACCGGAGCGGCAGCATCCGTTCGGAGAAAGCCGATCTCGCACCGGCGCCGTGGTGGACCACCTTCACGCAGTCGCCGCTCGAGCTGACCGCTGAGGAGGTCGCGGCCGCCGATCTGCTGGCCGGGCGCACGCCGCCTGCTCCCGACCCCGAGCCGGCCGCGCTGCCGGCTCCGGTCTCCGCCCGCGGCCGTCTGCGCGCACGACTGGCCGCGTCACTGTCGGCTCCGGTCCCTCTCGCGGGCCAGGCCCGCGACGCCGCCGGGATCGCTGGAGCCGGGGCCCGAGTTGCGGCGGGAGCCGCGGCCGTTGTTGCCGCCCCAGGTGCCCCGTTAGCCGCGGCAGCCATCCCGGCGCCGGAGGCAGCCTTCCCCGCACCGGATGCCCGTGCAGGTACACGGCTGGCCGAGACGGCGGCGCAGGCCTCGGCCGCGGCCCGCTCCGCGCCCACCGCCGCCCCGACTCCACCTCCACTGGCCGCAACGCCGGCCCACCTGTCCACCACGTCCGCGTCCGCGTCAGCCACGTCCGCGTCCGCCGCGCCCGCGTCCGCCGTCACTGCTTCCCCCGAACCTGCACCAGCCGGGGCTGGGGCCGGTATCCACGCCGGTGCGAGTGCTGCTGCTGCCACCACTCCGCGGCCCGCGTCGGGTACGACCAATATGTTCGGTGCGGCATCCCCGCGCCCCGCGTCGGGTACGAACTCCTCGTCGGGCGTGGCCACTCCGGTCGCAGCGAACGGCCGGCGTTCCGCAGTGGACGCGGCGCCGTCCGGCGCCGTTGCCGATGCCGCGCGGCTGGCCTCGGCCGGTCGCCCGCCCGGAGGCAGCCGCCCCGGCAGGCCCCGGCTTCTGATCTGGAGCGTCGGCGGCCTGGTGGTCGTGCTCGCGCTGGCGGCACTGTTCTTCCTCGGGCAGAGCCTGGTCGGCGGCGACGCTGCCCCTGTTGCGGTGGCCACGTCCAGCGCTACACCTGCCCCGAGCGCCACCCCGAGTGTGGCGCCGTCGGCGCCGCCCGAGGCCACCGGCCCGCAGCCGGTCGGCGTGCACCAGTGGGACACCCTGTTCGGCGGCGAATGCCTGCAGCCGTACGTGACACCCTGGGAAGAGGAATTCACGGTCGCCGACTGTGCCACCCCGCATGCGGCTCAGCTCGTGTACCGCGGAGTGTTCGCCGGGGATGCCGCCACAGCCTTCCCTGGCGAGGCCGAGCTGGCCGGGCAGATCAACCTGCTCTGCAGCGCGACCGGCGTCATCGACCTGGCCGCGGCCTCGGCCTACGGCGACGTGCAGGTGCAGGGTAGTTACCCGATCACCGAGGAACAGTGGTCCGATGGCGGCCGCTCCTACTACTGCTTCGTGAGCCGGGCCTCCGGCGAGCCGATGAACGCGAGCATCGCGGGCCCCGGACCGGTACCCGCCGCATAAGCGTTCCGGAGCATCCGTCACCGACGTCTGCCGTCTGGCTGTCTGGCTGTCTGGCTGTCTGGCTGCCTGGCTGCCTTGTAGCGCAGCGGAACCCCAGCCGTGCAACCGGGATCCGCCGCCGCCCCCCCCATGCCCGATGTTCGAACGAATTCGACGGAGATTTTGCCGAAAATGGTCAGTTCTGGGTCGCAACCGGGGTGGTGGCGCAAAATCTCCGTCGAATTCGTCAGGGCCTGGCGGGAGGGAGAGCGGGAGCAGGAGCGGCGGGCGCGGCGGTAGAAGTGCTGGGGCGACGGGTGCGGCAGAGCGCTGCTGCGATGGGAGCGGCGGAACCTAGATCGCGTCGGACTCCACGGGCTCCTTGGAGACCAGCTCGTGCACGCCGGAGAGGATCTCGTCCGGGCGGAACGGGTAGCGGTGCACCTCAGCGTCGTCACTGATGCCGCTCATCACGAGAATGGTGTGCAGCCCGGCCTCGATCCCGGCGATGATGTCGGTGTCCATCCGATCACCGATCATGGCCGTGTTCTCCGAGTGCGCGCCGATCTTGTTCATCGCTGAGCGGAACATCATCGGGTTCGGCTTGCCCACCACATAGGGCTCCATGCCGGTGGCCTTGGTGATCAGGGCCGAGATTGCACCCGTGGCGGGCAGGGGGCCGTCCGCACTGGGACCGGTCGCATCCGGGTTCGTCGAAATGAAGCGGGCACCGTTCAAGAGCAGACGGATGGCCTTGGTGATGGCCTCGAACGAGTAGTTGCGGGTTTCGCCGACCACCACGTAGTCCGGGTTCGTCTCGGTCATGATGAAACCCGCCTCGTGCAGGGCGGTCGTGAGTCCGACCTCGCCGATCACGAAGGCGGTGCCGCCGGGCGCCTGGGAGCGGAGGAAGTCTGCCGTCGCCAGCGCGGAGGTCCAGATGCGGTCTTCGGGCACGTTCAGGCCCGAGGCGCGCAGGCGGGCACTGAGGTCCCGGGGGGTGAAGATCGAGTTGTTCGTGAGCACCAAGAACGGCGTGCCGGCGTCGCTCCACTGCTGCAGCAGCTGCGCCGCGCCCGGCAACGGGCTGTTTTCATGCACGAGCACGCCATCCATATCGGTGAGCCAGCATTCGATGTCTTCGCGGCGTGTCATTGGGTGCTCCCTTGGTTCGGGGATAAGCCTAGCGGCGCGAGGTTTCCGGACGGTTACGAGGTGAGCCAGATCGATCGGGCCGCCGCAGACGACAGCCGACAGATGCCGCCGCCCGGCAGCCGCACCACGCCGGGTTCGAGAACGGTGAGCCGGATTCCCGGGCCGACCCGGTGCACGGCAAGGTCGCGCAGGATGTCCGGGTCGCGGTCACTGATGCGCACGACCGCCCCGACGTGGCCGGGTGCGGCCTCCGCCAGCAGGATGGCGTCCGGCCGGGTCAGGCTGCCGTCCTCGGCCGGGATCGGGTCCCCGTGCGGGTCGGCCGACGGATGCCCGAGCCGATCGTCGATCGCCGCCAGCAGCCGGTCCGAGATCGAGTGCTCGAGCACCTCCGCCTCGTCGTGCACCTCGTGCCAGTCGTAGCCCATTTCCCGCACGAGCCAGGTCTCGATCAACCGGTGCCGGCGCACCACCGCGGTCGCCCGCAGGAAACCGGTCCGGCTCAGGGTGAGCGGCCCGTAGGGGACGTGCTCGATCAGGCCGCCGGCGGCGAGCTTCTTCACCATCTCGGTGACCGACGACGGCGCCACCCCCAGCCGCGCGGCCAGCACCGAAGGCGTGATCGGGTTCGGCTGCCATTCGGTGTGCGCGTAGATGGTCTTGAGGTAGTCCTCGGCCGCGGGTGTGGGGTGTTTCATCACGCCCCTGTGAACACGAGCACGAGCAGCACCACGTTCAGGGCCACCAGGAGCAGGGCGCAGACGGCGCCGGCGACCGTCGTGTACCAGCGGTTGACATGCTCGCCGAGCACCCCGCGCTGCATGGTGAGCCAGACCAGGGGGATCAGCGCGAACGGGATGCCGAACGACAGGACGACCTGGCTGAGCACCAGGGCCTCGGTCGGGTCGAAACCCACGCCCAGGATCAGCAGCGCGGGAATGAGGGTGACCACGCGACGCGCCAGCAGCGGCACGCGCACGTGCAACAGGCCGTGCATGATCTCCGCTCCCGCGTACGCTCCGACCGAGGTGGACGCCAGCCCGGAGGCGAGCAGCCCGACCGCGAACACCGTCGCGATCACGGGCCCGAGGGTTGCCTCGAGGGCGGCGTGGGCGCCCTCGAGCGTGTCGGTCCCGGCGACGCCCTGCAGAGCGGATGCCGCGAGCAGCAGGATCGACAGGTTCACCGTGCCGGCGATGGCCATCGCGATGGTGACGTCCCATTTGGTGGCCCAGAGCAGGCGTCGCGTTGCTGCGCCGTCCGCCACGACGGGGAATCGGTCCCGGGTGAGCGCGGAGTGGGCGTAGATGGCGTGCGGCATGATCGTCGCGCCGAGGATGGACGCGGCCAGGAGCACCGAATTCGCGCCCTCGAACCGCGGCACGAGGCCGGCGACGACGCTGCCGGCATCCGGCGGAGCGAAGAACACCCCGGCCGCAAAGCCCACGGTGATGATGAGCAGCAGCGCCACGATGACGCGTTCGAAGGTGCGCGGGCCGCGCCGGGTCTGCACCGTGAGCACGATCATCGAGATGACCCCGGTGATCACGCCGCCGGCAAGCAGGGGGAGGCCGAAGAGCAGGTTCAGGGCGACCGCGCCGCCGATGATCTCGGCCAGGTCGGTGGCCATGGCCACCAGTTCCGCCTGCACCCAGTAGAGGCGGCGGGTGAGCGGGCGCCGAATACGTACCCCGAGAATTTCCGGCAGGCTCGTGCCGGTTACGATGCCGAGCTTGGCCGAGAGGTACTGGATCAGCCAGGCCATCACGTTGCCGGCCACGACCACCCAGACCAGCAGGTAGCCGTAGCGAGCACCGGCCGTCATATTGCTGGCGACGTTGCCGGGGTCGAGGTAGGCCACGCCCGCGACGAGGGCAGGGCCGAGCAACCAGAGCAGGTGAGAGGATGCCACGGTGGCGATCTCAGGGACCGGTCCCCTCGCATCCGTGCGCACGTTGTTTTTAGCCACACCGAAAGGATAGGGCAGATTTAGGCATGCCGAAAGATCAGTGCCTGCGTGGGCGGCCCGGCACACCAACGTTTCGGCGCGGTCATACGTTTTAGTAGCTAAGCAGAGGGAGGAAACGGGTTCACGGTCGGTGGGGCCGAGGCCTACGTGCGGCGGGCCATCTTCAGCGGCTACCTCGACGAGGGCCGGAAACGCACCCCTGTGGAGCCGGATCGCCCACCGGGCCGCGATGTCCGCAGCGCTCGCCGGGCCGCTCGCCGCCGGAACCACCGACCAAGCCACCCACCCGATCCCGCCCCGACCGGCCCGCGCTCCCGCCGGGGGAGTACCAGATCTCGGCGGCGATCGACCCGTTCACGGATGCCGGCACCGGCCGGTCTGACGCTGCGCTGACCCTGTGCCGAGACGCGGCCGCCTCTGAACTGGGCGGTTACTCCTCGCGCAGGTCCTCGGGAATCGTGGCGACGGGGACCGGGGCCTTGCCGCGGGTGCGCTTCTTCTCGCGGCCGGCTTTGTAGAGCTCGGACAGGATCGGCACGCCCGAGAGCAGCACGATGCCGATGATGAAGAATTCGGAGTACGTCGCCACGAACTCGATCTGGCCGAGCAGGTAGCCCATCAGGGTGCTTCCGACACCCCAGGCGAAGGCGCCGATCAGGTTGAAGAACACGAAGGTGCGGTAGTGCATCCGTCCCACACCGGCGGCGAGAGGCACGAAGGCGCGGAACACGGGCAGGAAGCGGGCGATGATGATGGCCTTGCCGCCGTGCTTGGCGAAGAACGCGTTGGTGCGTTCCACGTTCTTCGGGTTGAACAGGCGGTTCTGCTCGCGGGTGAAGACGGCGGGGCCGGACTTGCGGCCGATTAAATAGGCGACCTGGTCACCGGCGAACGCGGCGATGAAGATGACGAAGCAGGTCACCCAGATCGGAAAGGGCACATCCCCGGTGGCGGTGAGCAGGCCCACGGTGAAGAGCAGCGAGTCGCCGGGCAGGAACGACAAGACGATGAAAGCCGTCTCGACGAACACGATGGTGGCCACGCCGAGGAGCACGAACGAACCGAACCAGCCGATCAGCCACTCCGAGTCGAGAAAGTCGATACCGAAGAGCGTGGGATGCATGGTGATGGTTCCTTCCGGGCGGGGTGCGAGCCGGCGAAACGCGAACCCTGCACGTCAGAATACCCGACGGCATGCCCGGCATGCCCGGCACGCCCGGCGGTGCCCGGCGGGATACGGTGGATCGGTGCAAGAACCGCAGAACCCCACGCCCGAACTGTCCACCCACGGCGTCGGACCCTGGGCCGGAGAGTGGCCCGAGGAGTCGTTCTACGACCGCGAGCTGCTCGAGCGCGGCGACACGCGCAACGTGATCGACCGCTACCGCTACTGGAGTATGGCGGCGATCGTCGCCGACCTCGACGAGAAGCGGCATCCGTTTCACGTCGCCATCGAGAACTGGCAGCACGACATGAACATCGGCTCGATCGTGCGCAGCGCCAACGCGTTCGCCGCCGACACGGTGCACATCATCGGGCGCAAGCGGTGGAACAAGCGCGGGGCCATGGTCACCGACCGGTACCAGCACGTGCTGCACCACCCGGATGTCGCGTCCTTCGTCGAGTGGGCCGCCGCCGAGACCTTGCCGATCATCGCCATCGACAACGTGCCCGGCAGCGTGATCATCGAAACCTTCCGCTTCCCCGAGCGCTGCGTGCTCCTGTTCGGGCAGGAGGGTCCCGGCCTCTCTCCCGAAGCGATCGAGGCAGCGGATGCCGTCGTCGAGATCAGCCAGTTCGGCTCCACCCGCTCGCTCAACGCGTCGGCCGCCGCGGCTGTCACCATGCACAACTGGGTGTTGCAGCACCGGTTCTGAGCGGGCGTTTCACCACCCCGATCCCTCCACAATCAGGGCCTGATCGGGTTATCCACAGGGTGCGTGTAGGTGGGCGGATGCCGCGGGTAATGTCGGTGGGTGCCCGTAGCGTGTGTGTCATGAAGCCCTCATTTATTGAAGAGCAAGAGGCTCTCGGGGAGCATTTCGAGGCGATCGCGGAGGCCGA
>NZ_SOFA01000018.1:0-21179 GCF_004402835.1 Cryobacterium sp. Sr3
AGCTCTACGGGGGGGGGGGGTTATGCGGTCGAGTGTTGGAAAGACGTCGCGCGCACAGCGTTGGCTGTGGCCGTGGCTCTGGGGACCATTTGGCTGTTGACCGTGGTCGTCGATAACGAGACCAGAACCAGCGCGCTCAACGACCTCAACAGCATTTTTCTCCTGGTCGTTGCGATCGAAGTGTTGTGGGCCCTCGGGTATACCCTCTGGCCGAAGAAGCGACCGACATTGAGCCCATTGGTCGACGTGCACGCGAACGCCACATCCGGGCAGCAGTAGAAGCCGTGACTCTGCCGACAGCGCCTCCGGGGAGCGATCGACGGACTGTCACCAAGCTCGGTCGAGTCCTCATCTGGTCAGCCGGGGCGCTGGGCGTGCTTGCACTGATCGTTTTACTGACTCTCTCAACCGACGGGATTCGTCAATCCTCGGATCCCGGGTCACCGATCACCCCTCTGTGGGTCGTGCTCGTGCCTCCCTTGGTCGCAATTGCCTTGACACGTGCACTGCCGTGGAGCGCTCCAGCGCTCGAACCTACGGTTTCTAATGCCCGTGCGATTCGACGCAGCGGCATGGCGCTCCTGGTATGCGCGGTCCTCTTTCCCCTGGTCACTAGCATCACGGAAATTGACGACTCGGCCTGGTACTTTCCAGCCAAAGTAGTCATTCTGGACGGGATACCCGCAGCATTGGTGTGGAGATCTTGACGCAATATCAAGATTGCCCGCCCCCGTATGGCCTGGCAGTGGTGGGCGCCGATTGTTCTCATTGTGGTCTGGACAATCCTCTCGCAAGCGAGCCCCTGGATAGCGGTCCCTACTTTTCAAGGCGTGGACCTGGGCTACCTAATCGTTGGCGCAACGCTGACCGCGCTTACCGCTGGCGTGGGCGAGGAACTGTTTTACCGGTACTGGTTGCAGACACGGGCGGAAGCGCTTCTCGGACGCTGGGGCGGCGTCGTTCTGGCATCGTTTGCTTTCGCGATCATGCACCTTGGAGGAGACCGACAAGGCAACGGGCTTCTTGTCGAGATTGCGGCCGTCATCATCGTTCAGGGCTCCTTCGGCATCATGCCACGAGCTGGCGAAGCAACGTCTAACCGGGTACCCGAAATGACGCACTGAGCGTTCCCTCCTGACACCCAACCTGAAAGGCGGGAATAGGTGTGTTCTTGACCCGAAGCCTGCTGATGACTAAGCGCTTGGGTTGCCGATTCGTTCCATCCATGTCTCGGGGATACCCAAAGCGGTGAACCCTGATTTGGAATACAACCCGTGCGCATCGTTGGTCGAGAGAGCGATGCGCCGCAGACCAAGCGGCTCGAACTCTTCCAAGACTCCCTTGATGAGGACAGCGCCAATGCCGCGGCCTCGAACCTGGGGGTCGACGAACACATCGCAAAGCCATGCAAAAGTCACTCCATCCGTGATGACCCGCGCGTAGGCGACTTGCTTGTTCGATTCGGTGTCGTAGACGCCGAAGTTTCGTGAGCCGTCTATGGCTGCATCCTGCCGGGCACGTGACCTCCTTGGCGCACAATAGGACTGTTCGCTGATCCAGCGGTGCACTTGGTCACGGTCTATATCGGCAACGTCGGCTGAGAACCTATAGTTCGAATCCATCCGCCCATCTAATCGGTCTTGGGCGGACTGCGCCCGACCAATCGCCGTAATGCAAGGAGTATGCCCGCCCGTCGTTCCTGCAATCATTCAATTAGGCGGAGGGTCGTCGCCAGAGTCTCGCGGAGATGCCGGCGCTGAGAGCGACGAAGACGGCGGCTGCCGCAGCTGTGGTGAGGAAAGTTGAACTCACGTTCCAGCTCTCGACGAGGAAGCCGCTGAGCGCGCTCCCGGCCGCAGCACCGACGTTGTGAGCGGTGTTCACCCACGTTGTTGACTCGGTCTGTCGGGTCGTCCCACCAAAATCGTTGGCTGCAAAATACGCCACGATCATGACCGGGGAAAGGAAAAGTCCAGCGGCCGAAATGACCAGTCCCAGGGAGATCGTCGACGTTGCGAGGCCAGCACCGGCAGAGGCCATGATGAACAATATCGCCAGGATCACGAGTTGGCGCTGCGAGGACACCGTGATGTGAATAGCGCCATAGGCAAGGCCTCCAACGGCGCTGCCGGCCGCGAACAGGGCGAGGACAACCCCCACCGCTGCGGCATTACCGAGGGTGGCAATCATGGCCGGGACCGCAACGTAGATGGTGCCGACCACGAGGCCGACTGCCAGCACCGGCAGGAGCAGCGCGATGAATCGCGGTTCTGTGAGCAGGGGCGCAGCGCTGGCTGCGTCCCTGCGTGACGCGTCGACCGGGGTCGCGGCCATCGCGGGGGAAGACATCATCAGTGCTGTCCCGACCAGAATCAGTGCGGCAGGGATGAGTAGGGCGGTACTCGGCTCGATGATGACCAAGAGCAGGCCGGACAAGGCGGGGCCGACAAGGTAGAGCAACTCCTCGAGGACTGCGTCCAGACTCAAAGCCTTTTTCAGGAGAACTGGAGTCGGGGTCAACGATGCCCAGGCGACCCGCATTGTCGGGCCTAGCGGTGGAGCAAACGCGCCGAGGAGGCCGGCCACCGTCACGCATAACCAGACTGGTGCGCCCGAGCTCGTGAGCAGTGCGAGAGCGACCAAGCTCAACCCGAAAACGCTGCTGAGCAGGAGGAGGACAAGGCGGCGACCAAATCGATCGAGGAGGCGGGCTCTGGCTGGTGCGAGGAAACCGGCACCAGCCCCGTAGGCGCCGACCGCGATACCGGCAGCGGAAAAGGACTGAGTCGCTTGTTCAATAGCGAAGAGGAGAGGCAGACCAACGAGAGGATAAGCGAAACGTCCGGTCAGGGCGCTCGAGAAAACAAAGGGGACGTGTTTGAGTCTGAGAACATCCGCGTAGGTCGCGAACAGAGTCGTTGCGGGCATGGTTAAGCTCCGAGAGAAATGGCGCGGCTTTTGCGCGCAGTGAATGAGGACCTGCTAGCTGAAGAAGTCAGCCCGGTCTTCAATCACAGATAGGGAGCATGCCGCAACGATAGCGGACGGGTGGCCAGACCAACGTCCGCCCACCAACACTGACCGACCCGGCTGGCCAGCGGAGATGTCGCGCAGACGTTCCCTTATGTGTGCCGTGTACCGTCGAGTGATGCCAAGCTGCGAAAGCTCCGACGGGTCAGCACTTCACTACGATGACGTGCGCCGCAAGGGCAGTGACGGCGACGAATGCCCGGTTATTCTCCTTGCCGGAGGAGCTGCCCGCCACCCCAGCTACCTTGGTGATCTGGCCGGGCTCAGCGATCGGCACCGGCTCATCGTGCCCCATCTGCGAGGTGTCGGACGCACGGCCGCGCCGGACCAAGAAGAGCTGGGGTCGTTCTGGTCTCAAGCCGACGACATCGAGCACCTGCGTGTCCATCTCGGCCTCGATCGCGTCGTCCTGGTGGCTCACTCAGCGGGAACGAGAATGGCCATCGCCTACGCGGCCCAATTCGCGCTCCGCGTTGCCAGATTGGTGCTGATCACTCCTCCGGCGGCTTATCTCGTCGATGAGCCATCCGATGCCCATACGCTGAGCGAGAAGCGGCGCGGAGATTTGGTTTTCGAAGCCGCTTTCGCAGCTTTGGAAGCGGGGCCCCAGACGGTTGACGATGACGGGTTCAACGCCTGGCAACAGGAAACGGCGCCGGCCGGATACTCCAACTGGGGCGCAACAGAGCGATCCCATGCGACCATCGGGCGATGGAGCCTGCCCGCCACGAAGGCGTATTTCAGTATCGCCCCACCGCGCGACCTCACGGTGCGGCTGAGGCAGGTGTTGGCCCCCGTGTTGGTGATTGCCGGAGCCGAGGACTGCCTCATCGGATTAGCGCCGGTGGCCGCACTGGCACGCCTCTTTCCCACAGGTGAATGCGTGGTCATCGAAGGGAGCGGTCACTACCCGTGGGTCGAACAGCCGGCTGCCTTCCGGGGAGCGATCGACGCGTTCCTCAAGCAGTCGTCCAAATCGGCTACGACGAGTGGCTGATTGCCCGGAAAAGGTTCCCGACCGAGAACTGGCTAGAGTCCGAAGCCACCGTCTGTCGTCAGGACCTGCCCGACGATCCATCGGCCTTCATCAGTGGAGAGCCATCCGATCAAACGCGCGGGGTCGGCGGGAAACCCGAAACGTCCGAACGGAGTGTTCCGCACGAATTCTTGAATCTCCTCAAGCGGGCGATCCGTCGTTTCCGGATCCAGATATCCCGTATTGACGGGTCCGGGGTTGATGGTGGTGAGAATGATGCCCCGCGCCAAGAGTTCGCTGGCCACGTTGGTGTGACCCCAGCCCGGGCTGCCTTGCTTGCCGCATAGGTAACCTCGCCCTGCATCGCGCCGTGGAGCTGACCCGACGTCATCCAGATGACTCGACCAGTCGCGAATTCGTCGACCGGGACGGCGTGCTCGGGTCGTTCTCCCGGACGTCTTGGTGCGGTGTCTCTGTGACCGGAGAACTGCTCAGCGAACGCTCTTGTCAGCAGAAGCGTGGAGCGGGTGTTGACCTGCCAGTGACCATCGAGCAGCTCCGGGGTCATGTCGAAGATGGAGCCATCGCTCCCGCTGCGGGCGTGGTTACAGACGAGGATGTCGACTCCCCCGGTGAGCCCGCAGGCAGCCTCCATAAGCAGGCTGGCTGAATCCGGCACGGCCAAGTCGAGGCTTACGTCACCGAAGACTGCGTCTGCAATCTGCGCTGATGTGATGCCTACTAGGACCTCGCCGAGGTCGTCGCTTCCCCAGGGCTGTTCGTCGTCGTGGGGCGAATAGTGCTGAATGAAAACGTTAGCGCCGAGTTCGGCGAAGTGATGGGCCACGGCAAATCCGATGCCCTTGCGACGCGTTACGCCCGTCACGAGTGCGGTCTTGCGGAGGACGGGCAATGAGGGAAACGGCATGTGGAGACTCCAATATGTGTAGTGAAAAACAGCAAGAAGAAGAGATGCTGGCCCGCTGACGCGCGGACTCACTACTGGGCGTCATGCCCTACAAAACCACGTATCTGCCGCACATGCAGTTGAAACTAGCTCTCCCCCGGCCTCGTCAGCAATGGGATCGTCCTGTTTGCCCGCCAACGCAAGGTCAGCACCCTCAACATCGCCACCCTCGGCTCCCTCCTCGAATGGCGCGCCATCGTCTTTAGCTCCAAATGCCGACCCATCATGGTCAACACTGGCCGCTGGTTCCGCGATGATACCCTCACCACCATCATCAACCGCACCCCGACCAGGACACCAAACCCCACGCCAGCGCCGATCCCAGCGCCGGATGACACCACTGCAGCGGAGGCGGCAGCTCATGGCTAAGCACGACGATTACGACTCGGCCCACCCCGAAGACGACGCGGTCGACGTCCGATTGGCCCTGACCCCAGCGAGTCAACAACGAGCTCTTAGCGTTAGGCATAAAGTTCAGATACCTGACCAAACTTTTTATTCGGCGCTGGCCGGCTAGCGCGGCTAGGTTTCTATATCCCGGGTCACGCTGATCATGACCTGGTAATTATCGTCAACGGGTCGGTTGACGATCATTGTGGGTGATGCTGCGCAGGGTCGTGTTCATTTTCGGGCCTATCTGCTTCGTGGCGCGATAGCTCAGCTTGTCGCGATGAAAGTGTCCCCTTCTGATTTGAGCAAGAACGGCACTGTACCTGGTGCGATGTATGCGGCTTCTCCCTGCTTTAGCACCCAAACGTTGCTGCCTTGGGTGACGGTCGTGGATCCAGTAGTCGCGAAGACCACGGCAGATTCGTTCGGGATGAAGTTGACCGTTGTGCCGGCATCGGCCCTCATGAGTTGGAAGTCGGAAACGGGTACGTGGTACTCCACGAAGCCGTCGACACGGGTAACCGGCTTAACGTACGGGACGCGTGTAGGCCGGAAATCCAGCACCCGCAAGAGCTCTGGGACATCGATGTTCTTGCTCGTGAGCCCACCCCGAACGACGTTATCGCTGGCGGCCATAATCTCAACGCCCAGGCCTGCAACGTGGGCGTGGATGTTTCCAGCGGGCAGGAAGAGTGCCTCGTTTTTTCGAAGGCTCACGAAATTGAGTAGGGCCGCGATCGCGATCCCTTGGTCCCCGGGGTAGCACTTGTCGAGGCTTAGCAATAGCTGGGCCTCGGCTGCCCAGACCTGGCTATCGTTCGATCGTGAGGCGCCGACGAGCGCCCTTACTAGAGTAGCGGGCTGACGTGTGAGGACAGCCCTGACCGTCGGTTCGATCCCGACGTTTTCGAGCTGGTCCCGGAACCCCTCAATGAGGATTGACGGCCTCGCGTCTGCGGGGGCTGCAAGGTGTTGTAGGAGCTTCAGAGACTGGTCAATAGCGCGGAATCCGCAGAGTGCTTGAAACCCATCGGCTAAGGCCACGATGAGCTCAGGCTTGTGCCATTCATCTTTGTAGTTGCGATCTGGGGCGTCTCTCGGTGCCCCTCGTCGATTCTCTTCGACGTAGCCCTCTCGGGCGCGTTCGAGGGACGGGTGTGCCTGCAGGGAGAGCGGCTTTGCGGCGGCGAGAATTTTGAACAGGAACGGCAGCCGGGTCCGTTCGCCCAGCGCTGCCTCCGGTTGTGTTGCGATCCACTCGTTCAGCGTGGCCGGCTGGCCGGCATGAGGATCAAGGATGTAGGTGGTGCTGTCCGGGTGGGCCCCCATCCAGAGCTCCGCCTGCGGTGACCCGTCGGGCGCGACGCCGAGAAGCTGCGGAAGAGCCGTGGTGGACCCCCAAGCGTAGGTCTTCGGCGTAGCGGTAATTCGGTTGAACATGGTGACTCCAAGGGACGGTAGTTGTACCAGGAGAACTCGAGAGGATGGCGAAGGGAAGCGGACGCTCATCTGCGATGCGTTAGATTACGGAGCGCTCAACTGGGGGATTTGGTCATGTGCGATTCATCGGCCAGTCGGCGAATATTGTCACGCGGGGCGTCTGCCAGCCGGGTGGGGCTGTCAAGAATTAGTGTGCTTCGGCGGTTGGGCTCGTATTCTGGCCAGTAGTCGAGAGCACCTGTCGTTGCAAAAGCGACCCAATATTGGCTAATGACGTCGCGCAGGGAGTATGGGGCGTTGAGCCCCGCTTCAGCGCGGGCCCGTTGCGAGTCATCGACGTGGCGGAAAAGAAAGGGCAATTCGAGGGAATGCCCGGCCCCTCTAGCCCACGTTGCGTCCTGTTGTTCCCAAACGAAGAGATATGACCTCGTCGAGCCAGTCGCCTGTGTACGCGCGTCAAGAAGGCGCTGGCTAGGTTGGCGGTATGTGGTGTCCGTAAGGCAGGCTTCGAGTAGTTCAGCGGGTGTTGCGCCGCGGCCGGTGTCGAGTTGAAAGGCATCCCTGTAAGCCTCGAATCGGCTGAGGGATCTTTCTCCGAGTGGTTCTTTGGACAGCAGTGTGCTGAGGGAGCCATCTAGGACTGCTTGTGACGGGTGTGTGCCGCGTTCACGCAGATCCACGTGCCCGCTTGCCTCGTTCAGGTTCGTTCCCACGATCAGGTCAATGGCCGCCGACGCTCCCCCAGCGACAGCGGCCACAGGGTTGCTCAGCAGCAGACGCCCATCAATCGATGGGCGAAAGACCGGAACAGGTTGGGGTCGCCCGGCGGAGTGCTTTGCAAGCAGGTGTTGTTGCGCGCGGATAATAGTGGACCACGGCAGGTCGATGATGCCGGCGGGATCGCCGCCGAGGTGGAGCAGATCGAGCAGTTCGTCGGTTACGGCCTCTCCGTAGGCACGTGAGCCCACCCGTTCGGGATCTCCGCTTTGGACGATGGCGCGGCGCATCAGCCCTGCCGCGCGTGGTGATGCGAGAAGGGTGGCGACCATGGTCGCCCCCGCGGACTGGCCGGCGACGGTGACGTTAAGGGGATCACCGCCGAATTGGGCGATGCTGTCGCGCACCCATTCGAGCGCGGAGATGATGTCGACCAGCGCGAGGTTGCCGGATTGGCTGTAGTCCGGACCGAGCAGGTGGTCGAGAGTGAGGTATCCCAGGGCGCCGAGGCGATAGTTGATTGAGACGACGACGATTCCGCCAGACGCAGCAAGGCGTACACCGTCGCGAAGTGGGTCGGCGTTAGACCCGGAGATGTGCAGGCCACCGTGTATCCAGACGAACACAGGCAGTTTGTGCGCCGACGGATCAGGCGTCCAGACGTTCAGGTTCAGGCAGTCGCGCTCATTGATGAGTAGCCCGCCAGGGTCGTCGACGTGCTGGGGCGAAGCTGGTCCGGCTTGTATGGCGTCTCGAGTGCCTTTCCACGGTTCGACGAGACGTCCGGGTCGGAACCGTTGGGTTGCCACGCGGTACGGGATACCGCGAAACGCAGCCGCTACACCGTCGGGCGTGGTGACGACGCGGCCGCGGAGAATACCGTCTGGTGTGTGGACTAGCGAAGCTGTGGAGTCAGCCACGGTCGATGGCTGATTGATGGAGGACTGGTCCGTGTCCGGGCGACAGCGTGCTTTGCAGGACCAATGAAGACGCGCCGATGGCGGCCGCGTCGCGCGGATTTGCAGAGAGTTCGACGCTGATGGGATGTGCGCGGCGGGCGAATCTCTGCGACTCGAGCCGGGCTCTGATGACGCGGGTGTAAATGGACCCGGCGATGGCGACGCCGGGTCCAGTCAATATGAGGGCGTCGAGATCGAATAGATTCGCCAGAGTCACGGCGCCCTCGGCCAGGTACGCCGCGGATCGTTGTAGGAGTTTGCCGGCTGCAGCGTGTCCGTTGATGGCGGCGAGTCCTATGACGTCGAACTCGCGGGCATTCCGTTCGATTTCGAAGGTGAGGTCCAGGTCGTCGAATGCATGCTTATTCTCCGCTGCTTCCTTGACCACGGCCGATGGGGCGGCGTAGCGTTCCAGGCAGCCGATGTTGCCACAGAAGCACTCGCGACCGCCGGGAACGACCGTTACGTGACCGATCTCAACCGCGTTGGAGCTTGCACCCCGGTACAACGCCCCGTCGAGCACGACCCCGGCACCAATTCCCGACCCGATGTATATGCTGCCGAAAGTCTCGTGCCGGGAGACGCCGCGGCTCCAAAACTCGCCTATCCCCGCCGCAGCGGCGTCGTTCTCGACGAGTAAGGGGACACCGATCCCGGAGCCGATTTCCTCGCGCAGCGGGAAGTCCCGCCAATGTTGGAGCGTCGGAGGGCCAAGCACTCGTCCTGCTTTCTGGTCGATCGGCCCCGGGGCGACGACGGCGGCGCCGGCAATCGTGGTTCGGTCCAGCCCGCTCCCGCGTACAAAGTTTTCGTACCCGCGAACGATGCGGCGAGTGACCTCCTCTGGCGGGTCCAGTGCCGCACCGTCGATCTGCTGGCGTGCGATGACGCCACCCGCGGTGTCGGTGGCCACGAGGGTAATGGCCTCGAAAGCGAGCTGAATGCCGACCGCGATGCGAGCACGGGCGTTGATCTCGAGCATCTGGCGCGGCTTACCGCCGGTTGCGGTGGATCCAGTTAAACGGACTATTCCGTCGGTCAGTAATTTGCGCACGATCAGAGAGATCGCCGGCTGCGTCAACCCGGTCGCCGCAGTCAATTCGACACGACTAATCGGACCGGAGGAGCGGATCAAGTCGACAACTAGGGCCCGGCTGCCCGGCGCCGCCGCTGTGGCCTCAGGACGAGCCATCGTTTCTCCTCTCGATCTGCTCGCTAGCGTACGGTAAAGCAGCAGGCGCACCGGTCTGTCCTCTGGCAACCGGTGTGTCACCATTCTGCCGACTGCTGCTGCGGCGGCATGAGTGCATGAGGCACCTACGCTGGAGATGTCTAACCGAAAGTAGGACCCCGTGAGCGATTTCCCCTTGCTGCGCCCGATCGGCCTCGCCCTCGTTCGGGCGACGGAGATCATGGGCGCAGAGCCGTATTTCCATGAGTTCATTGCGGGCGTGGAGCGGGCCGTGCGACCTGCAGGATATTCGGTTCTCTTGAATGTGCTTCCAGATACGGAAGCGGAGGCGAAGGCGTACCGCCGATGGAGCGCCGACGGCGAAGTGAGCGGCGTCATTCTTGTCGACCTCACTGTCAACGACCCTCGACCCCAGCTGGTCCACTCGCTTGGCTTGCCCGCGATTGTCGTTGGCCCGCCCACGGCAGCTCCGGGCTTTCGAGCCGTATGGACCAATGACGATATGGCCATGCGCGATGCCGTCGAATATCTTGCCGGACTCGGCCATATCCGGATTGCTCACGTCGGCGGCCCCGCCAATCTGCTGCATAGCCAAATCCGGCGCGACGTCTTCCTCAACGAATGCGCACGTCTTGGTATCGAACCGATCGAGCAAAACGGTGACTACTCCCGCGAATCCGGCGGGCGCTGCATCAGCGCCCTGATCAGGCACAAGAAGCCACCGACTGCCGCCATCCTTGACAATGATCTGATGGCGCTCGGTGCGCTGGACTCGGCGCAAGAGCTGGGGATCTCGGTTCCAGGTGCCCTTTCCCTGCTTGCCTGGGACGACTCCGCGCAATGCCAACTGAGCGAGCCCTCGCTGTCGGCGGTATCGCATGATGTCCAGGTCATCGGAATGCTCGCCGGTCAGGGACTGCTCGAAGAGATTGTCTCGGTCTCGGGGCAATCCATCGCGAGTCCCCCGGTGGTAGTCGTCGCCCGCGAATCGACCGGGGCGCCGATATTGAACGTTTCGAGCTAGCCGTCGAATCTCTTGCATGAAGATACCTCCTCAAAAAGTATTACATAAGTAATTTATATATGTTCTTGACTCCTGCTAACCAATCCGCGACCATGGGTTACGCCACAGCACCGTGCACTCGCTCGGACCGCTCGGCAACAGATACGTCCCCGGTCGAAGGAGCCCTGGCAAAACATGAAATCTGCCACCCACCAGTCCGCGTCACCGCGGCAGCAACATCGCTCATCCATTGCGGGACTAGCTCTCGTTGCGATTACCGCCGCGTCCCTCGTCGTAGCCGCTCCCGCCGGCGCCACCGAGAAGGGGTCCGACTGGAAGAACGAAAACAAGGCCTTCGTGCAACGCGATGGAAGCTCTCTGACCCTCGATGGCGAGCAATTCCGCGCTAGCGGAACCAACATCTACTGGCTCGGTCTCGATGAAAACGTCGGCGGAGTCGACTACCCGACGTTCTTCCGGATCAAGGACGCACTGGATACCGCCGCTGTGATGGGCATCACCGTGGTGCGTTCGCACATGACCACGTCCACCAGTCAGGACAATGCAGATCCGCTGGCGCTCATGCCTAAACTCGGTCAGTACAACGATGAGGCCTTCCGCACCATTGACTTTGCCGTGGCCTACGCCGGAACACTGGGCATCCGCTTGGTGCTACCTCTGACCGACGAGTGGGAGTATTACCACGGAGGCCACCGCGATTTCACAACTCCGCTCGGGCTTAACGCAGACCAGTTCTACTCTGACCCATCCGCCATCGCCGCCTACCAGGACTACGTAGACCACATCCTGACGCACACCAACTCGATCACCGGTACACGCTTCGTTGACGACCCGACGATCATGGCCTGGGAGCTCGGCAACGAACTCGAGGGAATGACCCTCGATTGGATCAACAGCCAGGTCGCCCATATTAAGGATCGGGCTCCGCAGCAGCTCGTCGCAGCGGGTCGCCGCTTCGACATTGACCCGGACACCCTCGCGGCCCCCGACCTCGACATCGTTGACGTTCACTACTACCCTCCAACGGCCGAGCGTGTCTCCGCCGACGCCGCAGTCGTTGCTGCCGCCGGCAAGATTTACATCGCGGGCGAGTACGCCTCCACGGCCGCCACCGGAGAACTCCTGGATGCCGCGGCCGCCGATCCGAACGTCTCTGGCATGTTCTTTTGGTCGCTCTTCGGCAACAACGACCGCGGCGGCCAGGTCCAGCACGACGACGGATTCACCCTTCACTATCCGGGAGACTTGGAGCGGGCGAAAGAAAACGTCGCCGCCATCCAGCACTACAGCGCCGCGACAGGAAGCGAGCCGGGTCGTCTCAAAGTCGGCATTCCTCTCATAACCACAATCGATCAGAATTACGGTATCAACGTGGTCGCCTGGCGCGGGACAGCGGGTGCTGCCGGATACATCGTGCAGCGTTCAACCGACGGGGGAAAATGGGCCGACGTGACTGACGGGCCGGTGTCCGCCTCAGCGTCACCCGTCACCGATTACGAATCTCCGGATGGTGCCGCCTACCGGGTGATCCCGGTCGACGCCAATGACCGACGCCGGACTGCCTCCGACGCGGTCGCGGCACCCAATGAAGGAGCTGTCCTCGTCGACCCGCTTGAAAGCTGGTCACTTACTTCCACACACGACGGGACCGACATCCTCGCCACACCTGCCGGCGGCGTTGCCGCAGGCACAAAGGGCGGCACCGCCAGCATCACCTGGGAGAGCGATGGTCTCCTCAGCGCGACGTTCAAGGTCACCGATTCTAAATCTGTCGTCGTGTCCACGAGCGTCGATGGAGTCAACTGGACTGACGTTCCTACCAAAAACGTGGTGCGAGCAGGGCACCGCTTCGTGATCGCGAACGGTCTCTCCGGAGACGCCGTTCGCCTGAGCTGGAAGGGCAACGGCAAGGTTGAACGCGCCACCATCACTAGCGCAGCAGTGACTATCGCATTGTTCGACCCCCTGAACGACTTCTCGAAGACTGCGCAACACAACGGGAACCTCTCGTTCGACAGCAGCAACCCGACATCATTCGGCGGCGATACCTCACGGGTGAAACGCGACAGCAGTAACCTGGCAAGTCTCTCCTGGGCGTTTGATGACATCAGCGGCGCCGACATCGACGCGTGGTATTGGCCCGACCAAGCCGTGGCCGCGCTCACGGTCGAGGGCTCCGCCGATGGGTCTACCTGGACAACTCTGCAAACGCAGACGCGCGCCGGTGTTGGAAATTGGAAGCCCTACACCTACAGTGTCGAGGACTTGACGGGCGTCAACCATCTCCGAGTTTCCTGGCCCCAGTTCGCGGGCGAAATCTGGACCCCCCAGATTGGCTCGGTCAGTATCTACTCTCCCAACGCAGCACCACTGACTGCACCCGGAGCGGTGGAGCTCGGAACTCCCGCAGCCGCCGCGGCATCGGTCACCGCCACACCAGCCTTCTCTTGGGAATCCGCCGTCTCCGCCGCCTACTACCGGTTCGAGCTCTGGAAGACAAACGCCCCCGGTACGCCCGTTACGTCCGCAACCGGCTTAACCGCGACGGGATATCGGCCGGCTCTCGAGCTGGACCCGGAGACCACCTACTCATGGCAGGTGACCGCGGTGAATGGCGCCGGATCGACAGCGTCAGAACGGCGCGACTTCTTTACCGCAGCCCTACCCACTGAACCCACAGTTGTCGACGACTTCGACGACTACGCAGCTGATTCGGACCTGCAGGCCGCTTACGTCCGAAATTCTGGTGGCGGCGCAATCAACCTCTCGCTCACCGCGAACGACGCCAACGGCACCAGGGCTGCTCAGTTCGATTACGATCTGGGTACCGCGGGCTACGCCGGCACTGTAAAGACCTTTAGCGGCGCACAAAACTGGTGGGGATACTCCGGTCTAACCCTGAACATCGATGCCGACGTCAGCAACTCCCTCTCAGTGCAGTTCGTCGCGAACGGCGCCTACTGGGAAGCGTCTGTGACGCCACTGACTAACGGACCACAGACAGTCAATATCCCCTTCACTGACTTCGCGCCACCGTCGTGGGCACCACAGGCCGATCTTGACCTCACCTCCGTCACCCAGTTCGCGCTGTATATCAACGGGACTGGCACGGGAACCATGACTATCGACGACATCACCACCGTCGTGGTCGCCCACTAACACCAACCTGCTTCTACCCCTCTGTACATCAATCCGAACGCCCCGGCGCCGATGACGGCGACGGCCAACCAAGGAGAATCATCGTGCAACACACGCCACACACCCGACGAAACGCACTGATGGGCGCTACGGCCATCGCTGTGACGGCCGCACTTGCCCTTACCGGATGCACCGGCAACTCCGCAGCCAACGACTCTGGAGAACCGGCCGGCGAGATCACCGTGCTCACCAACCGCACCGACCTCGTTGACACCACCTTCGCCGACTATGCCGAGACCTTCGAGAAGAAGTATCCGGGTACCACGGTGAAGTTCGAGGCTCTCACCGATTACGAGGGCGACACGAAGATCCGCCTCAACTCCAAGGATTTCGGCGACGTTCTGCTCATCCCCAGCTCAAACGTCACCAAAGACAAGTTCGCGAACTACTTTGAGCCTCTCGGCTCGACTGAAGACCTGGCAAAGAAGTACCGCTTCACCAACGAAGGCTCCTTCGACGGCACCGCCTACGGCATCTCCACCTTCGGCTCAGCGATGGGCTACGTTTTTAACCGCGATGTCTGGGCAGATGCTGGCATAACAAGTCCCCCAACGACGGAGGCCGAATACCTGGCGGCTCTGAAGAAAATCAAGGACAACGGCGTCACTCCTTACTACACCAACTACAAGGACGGCTGGCCACTGGCCACGATCGAGGGCAATCTCGGAACCGTTCAGGGCGCCGACGTGCGCAGCCAGATGATCGCTGACGATGCCCCCTGGACGGAAGGTAACGACCAGTTCAACATCGACGGTCTGCTCTTTGACACGGTCGCGGCTGGCCTCAGCGAGGATGACCCCACCACTACCAACTGGGAGGAATCCAAAGACCTCCTCGCCACCGGCAAGATCGGTTCGATGGTTCTTGGTTCGTGGGCCGTCGCGCAGATGCAGGATGCGGCAGAAAAGGCCGGCGAATCGCGCGACCTCATTGGCTTCTGGCCGATGCCCTGGGCGCAGGACGGCACGTTCACCTCGGTGACCGCGTCCGACAAATTCCTCGCGATCAACAAGAACTCCGAGAACAAGGCCACTGCCCGTGCCTGGGTCGACTGGTTCACAGATGAGTCCGGATTCGCCGCGAGCCAGGGCGCGATCAGCCCCGTCATCGACGCCGCTGCTCCCGATACCCTCTCCGACTTCACCGAGATCGGCGTTGAGTACCTCGAGCTCGCTCCGGACCCGGTCGGCAAAGAGGCCGTCATCACCGATATCGCCAACGAGGCCGAGATCGACCTCTTCGGCAACTCCTACCGCCAGGGGCTCATTGACGCCGCCCGCGGCGCGGGAGACGGCGACAAGAAGTCACTATTCGATGACTTGAACGAGCGCTGGGCTACCGCCCGCGCCGCCGTCGTCGAATAAACGACTCGACGGGCGGTCCGCCTAGCAGCGGGCCGCCCGTTTCCTCCCACCTTCAACCGCATCCCCCGAAGATGCCGAAAGGATCGACATGTCGATCACCGACACTCCTTCCCTCGAGGTGGGAGCCAGCAAACGGATCCGGCCGGAACGCAAACAGCGGCTGGCCGGCCGACGGATCACGCCGTGGCTGTTCCTGGCAGTCCCGCTTGCGTTCCTCATCGTTCTCACCTACATCCCCGTCGCGAATATGTTCTGGTACAGCGTCACTGACTGGGACGGCCTTGATCCAGAGAAAAGCTTGGTCGGGCTCGACAACTACATCAAAATCTTCACTGAACCGGAGATCTTCCGCGTCTTCTTGGTCAGCCTCTTCTACCTTGCCGGCGCCATCGCCCAACTCGGCTTAGCGCTGTTCTTCGCGGCCCTGCTGAGCTTTCAGACACGGTTCCGTAACTTCTTTAAGGGCGTTATCTTCTTCCCATACCTGATCAACGGTGTCGCGATCGGGCTGATGTTTCTGTACTTTTTCCGTCCTGACGGGACGCTTGACGCCGTCCTCGGCGCTTTCGGCGTGCAGAACACCCCGCAGTGGCTTGGCGATCCGTCGGTTGTCAACACGTCGCTGGCTGCGACCTCAGTGTGGCGATACATGGGGTTGAACTTCGTACTTTTCCTCGGCGCCATCCAATCCGTTCCTGCGGAGCAGTACGAAGCGGCTGATCTGGACGGGGCGAACTCTTGGGACAAGTTCCGGTACATCATCGTGCCGAGCATCCGGCGCATCCTGGGCCTGTCGTTCATTCTCGCCATCGCGGGTGCCCTCTCGGCGTTCGAAATGCCCTACATCATGACCGGCGGTGCCAACGGTTCTGAGACGTTCGTCATCCAAACCGTCGACACCGCATTCCGCTACTCCAAGGTAGGTCTCGCCTCGGCGATGGCTGTTGTCCTCCTCGCAATTGTCCTCATCATTACCGCAGTGCAACGACGCGTCTTCCCCGACGAGAAAGCGGGCCAGGAATGACCAGCACCCAGCCCAGCCCAGTGGACGCCACGGGACTGCCCGTGACGGACCACGCAATCGCAGCGTCTGGGAGTTCGGGTACGAAGAGCCCCCGTCGGCGACGCCGTGCAGGTGGATTTTTCGGCCGGCTTGGCAAGTACGCGTCCCTGGTCATCGCCTGCCTGTTCGCGCTAATTCCGATCGTGACGATATTCATGCTCGCCTTCAAGACGTCTGCGGAGTATCGGAGCACGGGTCCCCTCGTTCCCCCGAGCAACTGGTTCAACTTCGACAACTTCGTCATCGCCTTCACCCAGGGCGACATGATCACCGGATTCGTGAACACGGCAATCATCCTCGTGATCTCGATCACTGGCACTGTGCTCATCGGTACCATGGCTGCGTACGCTATCGACCGGTTCCGATTCCGCGGCCGGTCCCTGGTCACCGCACTGTTTCTGCTCGCGACCCTCGTCCCGTCCGTTACCACCCAGGTGGCGACCTTCCAGGTCATCAACGCCCTCGATCTTTTCAACACCCGATGGTCGGCCATCCTTCTGTTCACCGGCACTGATATCGTCGCGATCTACATTTTCCTGCAGTTCATGCAGTCGATCCCGATCTCCCTCGATGAGGCCGCCACGCTCGACGGTGCCAGTCGATTCACCGTGTACTGGAAAATCATCCTGCCGCTGCTAAGACCCGCCGTTGCCACGGTCGTGATTATCAAGGGCATTGCCGTCTACAACGAGTTCTACATCCCCTTCCTCTATATGCCCTCACGGGATCTTGGCGTGATTTCCACGTCCCTCTTCCGATTCATGGGCCCATTCGGGGCGCAGTGGGAAGTCATCGCCGCCGGAACCATCCTCGTCATCGTTCCCACGCTCATCGCCTTTCTCTTCCTTCAGCGTTTCATCTACAACGGACTCACCTCAGGAGCAACAAAGTGACCGACACCATCACCGATCCGACTCTCATAAGCGCGGCCGTGCGCCCCCTGCACGACGGCTGGAGCGTCCGCGCGCAGCGCGGCCCCATCCCTTCCTCGGTAGCCAGAAAGTCATTCCCCGCAACTGTCCCAGGACTGGTACACACCGATCTGCTTGCCGCGAACCTGATCCCCGACCCCTACCTCGATCAGAACGAGAAGAAGGTGACCTGGATCGGCGAAAGCGACTGGGAATACACCACAACATTCGAGTGGACTGCCGACGGGCACGACCGCCACGAGTTGGTCTTCGAGGGACTGGACACTATCGCCACGGTAACCCTCAACGGTCATCAGATCGCTACCACCCGCAACCAGCACCGCACCTACCGCCTCGCGATTGATGAACTTCTCATCGATGGACCGAACGAGCTTTCCGTGTTCTTCGCCTCCCCCGTTGCTGAAGCCGACCGGGCCAGCCTCGAAATCGGCTACCGGCCGCACACCTACACCCACCCCTTCAACGCCATCCGCAAGGCCGCCTGTAACTTCGGCTGGGACTGGGGATTGGATGCGGCATCCGTCGGCATCTGGAAGCCCGTATCTCTGCACGCCTGGAGCACCGCACGGTTGGCGACGGTGCGACCCGTGGTGGTCGTCGACGAGTCAACCGGGCGAGTCAGCGTGAACGTGGCCATCGACCGCACCTCCGACGAACCAGTCGTCCTCACGGCAAGCATCGCCGGGGAGAGGTCCTCAGCCACCATCCCCGCTGGCAGCACGACAGCAACAGTCGAGATTGCCATCGCCAACGTTGATCTGTGGTGGCCACGCGGATTCGGAGACCAGCCCCTGTATGACCTCGCCGTGGACGCGAGCGTGAGCGGCGCCTCCGTCGACACCTGGACCACCCGGATCGGCTTCCGCACCATCGAAGTGCAACTTGAGCCAGACGCTGAAGGTTCCTCCTTCCGATTTGTCGTGAACGGCGAACCGGTATGGATCCGAGGCGCGAACTGGATCCCGGACGACGCCTTCATCACCCGCGTCGACCGCGCCCGCCTGGCACGGCGAATGGACCAGGCGGAATTCGCCAACATGAACCTGCTGCGCATCTGGGGTGGCGGCTACTTCGAGTCCGACGACTTCTACGAACTTTGCGACGAGCGCGGCATCCTGGTCTGGCAGGACTTCCTGTTTGCCTGCGCCTCTTACGCCGAGGAGGAGCCGCTGTGGAGCGAGGTCGAAGCTGAAGTCCGCGACAACGTGACTCGGATCATGCCACACGCGAGCCTGGCTCTCTGGAACGGCAACAACGAGAACATCTGGGGCTACGAGGAATGGGGATGGGCCAAGCGCCTGCAGGGACGCACCTGGGGGCTGGGGTACTACCTCGACCTCCTCCCCCGCCTCGTCTCCGAACTCGACCCCGGCCGCGCCTACACGCCTGGAAGCCCCTGGTCGGGCGACCCGGAAATTTTTGCCAACGACTACAACCACGGATCAGTGCACCTGTGGGAGCTGTGGAACAGAGTTGACTACCCGGCCTACCGCGACATCCACTCCCGATTCGTCGCTGAGTTCGGCTGGCAAGGCCCGGCATCCTGGTCGAGCATCCAACGGTCGATTTCTGACAACCCCCTCACCCCGGAGTCGCCCGGCATGATCCATCACCAAAAGGCGACGGACGGCAACGACAAGCTCACCGACGGCCTCGTCGCGCACCTACCCCTTCCGGACAACACCGAGGACTGGCACTGGGCCATGTCCCTCAACCAGGCGCTCGCAGTCACCCTCGCAATCGAGCACATGCGATCAGAGAGTCCTCGGTGCATGGGCTCTATCGTGTGGCAGCTCAACGACTGCTGGCCGGTCACGTCCTGGGCCGCCATCGACGGTTACGGTGTCGCCAAACCGCTGCTCTACGCGCTCAAGCACGTCTACCAGGACCGCCTTCTGACCGTCCAGCCACGCGCAGACTCTCTCGCAACCGTCGCCGTCAACGACAGCGCCGAGGACTGGGATGGTGAGTACGTGATCCGTCGCCTACGGTTCGACGGGACCGTCCTTGCCGAGAACCGGCAGGACGTGCACGTCGACGCGCGTTCCGCAGCGACGATCGCGATCGATGAGGAGACCGGCACACCTGGAGACGTTAACGATGAGCTGTTGGTCGTCGACTTCGGTGACACGCGTGCATTCTGGTTCTTCGCCGAGTATCGCGACTCCGCCCTCGAAGCCGCCCGCCTGTCGACCACAGTCAAGACGGTCGACGGAGGTGTGGACGTCACGGTGACAGTGGACAACCTCGTCCGCGACATCACTCTGCTGATCGACAAGGTCGACCCCCAGGCAGTCGTAGACGATCAGCTCGTCACCCTGCTCCCGGGCGAGTCCGTCACCTTACATGTCACTACTGACCGCCCAATCGATTTTCGCCAACTGGTGTCAGACCGGGTACTTCGCACCGCCAACCAGCTCGTGGCGGACTGGGCTTAGTTCACCGTCACACACGAGGCCTGACGGATGCCCCCATCCGCCGGGCCTCGTGTGCCCGGATGCGTTACAAACCTAAGGAACACCAATGCCCAACTCACTCGCGCTTGCAATCGATATCGGCGGGACCAAGATCGAGACTGCTCTTGTCGACGATGACGGACACATCGTCGCCCAGAGCAGGCACCGCGTCCCGACCGGCCGGGATATGGATTCACACGGCCTCGGCCTTGCACTAGAGGGCTGCGTGATGGCCTCCACTGCGAAGTCGGGCGGCACGGTGATCGTCGGTGTCGGGATCGGATCCGCAGGCCCCGTCGATCTCGCCGCAGGAATGATCCTTCCGAAAAACCTGCCTCTTCTCCGCGGCTTCCCAGTCCGCTCGTTCGTCGAAGACCTCGTCCCCGACCGTCCTGTCGAGTTGCGCCTCGACGGCACGTGCCTCGCCCTCGCCGAACACTGGATTGGTGCGACCCGCGGGACCTCATCGTCCATGAGCATTGTTGTGTCGACCGGTGTCGGCGGCGGCATCATGTTGGACGGCCGGATAGTCTTCGGCCGCTCCGGCAACGCTGGCCACATCGGGCAGATTCACCTTGACCGCTCGGACGACGGGACCTCGGACGGCGGAACACTCGAAGGGATCGCCTCCGGACTCAGAAGCGTTGACTGGGCTAGGAGGCACGGGTGGTCAGGGCAGACCGGTGAGGACCTTGGACGTTCAGCAGGCGCCGGCGACGCCATTGCTATCGCCGCGGTTCAGCGTTCGGCAGCAGCCGTGGGACGCGCTATTGCGAACGTCGCCACACTCCTTGACCTTGAGGCAGTGGCAATTGGCGGAGGGTTCTCCCATGTGTCCCCCTCCTACCTGGACATAGTCCGCGGATCGGCGCGCGACCATGCGGTGTTCGACTACTCCCGCGACGTCGCGATCCTCTCGTCAGGCTTAGGCAGCGACGGCCCCCTGATCGGCGCTGCGGCCCTCATCCACCGACCACATTTGATCGGTCACCCTGGCGAGGTCACGCTAGCCTCAACCCTCTGACTCTCCGCCATCCATCCCTGGGTAGGTTCTGACATCCCACGACCGGTCACCAACAACATGCGGAGCACCATGGCACCCTTTTGTGAGATCCGACCCGACCAGCTCCTTCGCTCGGCCCTGCGTCCGGCGGCCGGACGCATAATGGTCGCAGCGTCAGCCTTTGTTGTGAAAGAAAGCCCTCTGTGGCTCCTTCCTCTTGTAACGGCGGCAGTCGTCGACGCCCTAGTTGACCAGAAGGCACCAGACGCGCTGATCCTGCCGGCCGCCGTCGGGGCGGCCACCATCATTGCGAACATCGCCGCCAACAACATCTACGTCCGACTGTATTGGTTGCGTCCAATAGCGTGGTGTAACACCCGGCCCTGATGGGCGTGTTGCACCGATGTAAGGCGGCCACCGCGTGATTCTTGGAAAGACCGATCAAGTCTTTTCCGAAGGAGTACACGC